>JAKANG010000341.1 GCA_021812505.1 Pseudomonadota bacterium | reverse complement strand
CCCTGCGTCTGGGCGCAACGAAATCCGATTTCGACGCCACCATGGCGCTCCACCCTTCGGCGGCGGAGGAACTGGTCACCTTGCGCAACCGCACGGCGCGGCATACGCGCGACGAGGAATGAATGTGCGGCAGGTTCGCGATCACGTCTCCGCCTGAAGCCGTCCGCGCTTATTTCCGCTATGTCGAACAGCCCAATTTTCCGCCGCGCTACAATATCGCGCCGACGCAGCCCATCCCGATCGTCACGGCAGAGCGGGACGCGCGCCATTTCAAGCTTGCGCGCTGGGGCTTTCTGCCCGGCTTCGTCAAGGACCCCAGGGATTTCCCGCTCATCATCAACGCCCGCGCCGAGACGCTTCGCCAGAAGCCGAGCTTTCGCGCCGCGTTAAGGCGCAGGCGCTGCCTGATCCCCGCCGACGCCTGGTATGAATGGCGCGCCGAGGGCAAGGGCCGCAAGACTCCCTTCCTGCTGCGCCGGCGCGGCGCCGGCCTGATGGGTTTCGCGGGGCTGTGGGAGACTTACGCCGATCCTTCCGGCGGCGAGATCGACACCGCCTGCATCGTCACGACCAACGCCAATGGCGCGACGGTCGCGATCCACGACCGCATGCCGGCCCTGATCGAGCCCGGGGATTACAACGCCTGGCTCGATCCCGACGAGACTGTGCCGCCCCCGCTCCACCTGCTGCGTCCGGCGGACGACGCGGCAATCGAATTCTTCGCCATCTCGCCGCTGGTCAATCGCACCGTCCATGACGGGCCGGAGATTCAAAAGCCGGCTTGACCCGACGGCCGCCGCCGTAACGGAACCGAAAGTGGTAATATAAAAAATCTCACAACTCCTTTGATCGGCGCGGTCCCGAAAACCATGGATTCCTTCCTTTTCTCGCTCCTTGGCCTGATCGGTTTTTTTCTCGCCCTCAACCTGCGGGCGCGGGTGAAGCGGCTCGAAAATGCGCAACGCGCGCTGGAAATGAGGCTCCGCGACCTTTTCGGGGGGTGGGTCGACGAAACCCCGCCGCCCGCCGCCCCGCCGGCCGAGCCGGCGGCCGCGGACAGCACTTTCGCGACACCCGATTCCGAGCCGATTTTCGGTCAGGAGCGGAGCCCGAACCCGCCCCCCGTCGCCGAGGCCGCGCCGCGCGCGCCCCAACCGCCGTCCGTCTCAATCGAGCAGGAAATCGGAACCCGCTGGGCGGTTTATGTCGGCGGCGTCGCTCTGGCGCTCGGCGGCCTGCTGCTGGTGCGTTACGCCATCGAACAGGGCTGGTTCGGCCCCGCCGCGCGCGTGCTTACGGGGTTGGCGCTGTCGGCCCTCCTCATCGGCGCGGGAGAATATTTGCGCCGTCGCGAAAAAAATGCGGGCGAGCCGACGCCGACCCCCGCGGTGCTTAGCGCCGCCGGAATCACCGCAGGTTTCGGCGCCATTTACGCCGCCCATGCGCTTTATGGCTTCATCGGCCCGGCCGTCGCCTTCGCAGCCTTGGGCGCCTTTGGCCTCGGCGCCATGCTCGCCGCCGTCTGGCATGGTCCCGCCATCGCCGGGCTGGGCCTGATCGGCGCGCTGATCGCGCCGCTGCTCGTGCAGGCGGCTGAGCCCAGCCCGTGGCCCCTGCTGGTCTATGTCGGCGTGGTCGCCGCCGCCGGCTATGGGCTCGCCCGGCTAAGGCAATGGGCCTGGCTCGCGCTCGCCGCCGTTTTTGGCGCGGCGTTCTGGGGCCTGGGCTTCGCTTTCGGCGAGTGGCCACAATTTCCGCAAGCGGCAGAGATTCATTTCGTCCTGCAAATGGCTTTGGCCTGTTTCGCTTTCGCGCTCGACCGCGCCGCTTTGGCGGCGAAGCCGCGGAACCGGATGATCCTCGCTCATGCGGGGCCGCTGGGCCTGGCTTTGGTTGCGGCCTTCGCGCTGGCGGTCTGCGTCGATCGCGGCGGCTTCGACGATCTGTGGATCGCCAGCGCCGCCGGACTCGTCGGCCTGCTCGCCGTTTCCGGCGCGGCGCGGCCCCGGCTGGCTGCGGGCCTGCTGGCGGGCGCCGGGCTCACGGCCCTCTATCTGCTGATGTTGTGGCCTGCCGCGTCTGACCTGTTCGATCTGTTCGAGGCGCCGCCCGACCTGCCGTTCCGATTCAAGGCTTTCGCCGTTCTGAGCGCCGCCGTCGTCGGGGGCCTCGCCGGCGACGTCCTGTGGCGGCGGGTCGAGGTCCCAAAAATTGTCGCAACACTCCTTGCCGCGACCAGCGCATTGTCGCCGCTGTTGACCCTCTGCATCGTCTATTTGCGACTGACGTTGGACATGAGCTGGAGCAAAACCAGCGCGCCGCTGGCGCTGGCCGCCGGCGTTCTCGCCCTGGTCTTCCTTGCCGCGGCGGGAGCCTTCGGGCGACGGGACGCGGAAGACGCGCACGATCGCCTTGCGCTGGGCGTTTTCGCTTCCGCCACTTTGGCCGCGCTGGCGCTCGGCCAGACTTTCGTGCTCGATCGGGGCATGCTCACCGTCGCTTTCGCGCTCTCGGCGCTCGGCGCCGCCTTTGTCGAATCCCGGCTCGACATTCCGGCCCTGCGCCGGGCCGTGGCGGCGACCGGCTTTGTCGTCGCCGCGCGCCTGTTCTGGGACCCGCGCATCGTTGGCGAGGGTCTCGGCGCCGCGCCGATTTTCAACTGGCTGCTATGGGGCTATGGCGTCCCCGCGCTTTCCTTTGGTCTCGCCGCGCGTTTTCTCGCCCGCAACGGCGGCGAGGACGCGCCGACGCAGATCTCGGAAACGCTCGCCACGCTTTTCGCCACGCTTCTGGTCTTTTTCCAGATCCGCCATGTGCTGCACCGCGGCGATCTTTTCGCAAAAGATGTCGGATTGGTCGAAAGCGGCCTTTACGCCATCAGCGCCATGGGCTTTTCGCTGGTCCTCGCGCGGATGGGACTGCGCCGAGCCAGCCCGATGCTGGAGGGGCTCTCGCTGGGCTTCGGCGTCGGCTCGGCCGCGATCGCGGCCTCGGCGCTCGCCTTCCGCAGCAATCCTTATTTCACCGGAAGCCCGATCGTGGGCGGCCTCTGGTTCAACGGTTTGCTGCTGGGCTATGCTCTGCCCGGCCTGTGCGCCGTCCTCTTCGCCAATCTCTCCCGCGCCGACCGCCCGCTGTGGTTCCAGCGCATGTTGCGGCTGGTGGCGCTGCTTCTGGCTTTCCTCTATGTGACGCTGGAAACGCGCCGCATTTTCCAGGGCGCCTGTATCGACTGGCTCCAGCCGGCCAGCGCCAGCGAGCAATATGCCTATTCAGCGGTCTGGCTGGCGCTCGGCGTCG
>JAKANG010000340.1 GCA_021812505.1 Pseudomonadota bacterium | reverse complement strand
CGGACCCAGCATGACCACCTTTCTCGTAAGGAAAGGGCCGCCTGACGCAGCTTTCACAAATTGTTCATATGACAACCACATGACGCAAGCAAGCTGCAAACGCGCTCAGGCCTTCGTACTTCCGGAGGACAGCGTCTTGTCCGGAAAGGCGCAGAGATCGGCGATCGGACAGGTGGGGCAATCGGGCTTGCGCGCCTTGCAGACATAGCGGCCGTGAAGGATCAGCCAATGGTGGGCGTGGAGCAGATATTCGTCGGGAATAATGGCGAGCAGGCCCTTTTCGACCGCCTCGGGCGTGGCGCCGCGCGCCAGCGGGATGCGGTTGGAGACGCGAAAAAGATGAGTGTCCACCGCGATGGTCTTTTCGCCGAAAGCGATGTTCAGCACGACATTGGCGGTCTTGCGGCCGACGCCCGGCAGACTTTCCAGCGCCTCGCGGCTGCGCGGCACCTCGCCGCCATAATCCTCGATGAGCTTGCGCGACAAGCCGATCACATTTTTGGCCTTGGCGCGGAACAGTCCGATGGTCTTGATCTTCTCGCGCAGCCCCTCTTCGCCCAGAGCCAGCATCTGCTGGGGCGTCGAGGCGACCACGAAGAGGCCTCGGGTCGCGCGATTGACCCCCGCGTCGGTCGCCTGGGCCGAAAGCACCACCGCGACCAGCAAGGTGAAGGAGTTCACATAGTCCAGTTCGCCCTTGGGATGGGGATTGAGCGCGGCGAATCGCGCGAAAATTTCACGTATGCGCGCCGGATCGACGGCGCCTTTTCGGCTTTTCGCGCGTTGGGCCCGATCGGGTGATTTTTTCGCCGCGGCGCGGGATGTGCTTTTCTCTTGCGTCATGACGGAACTTAAGCGCATGGGGCTTGTCGCGACAAGCGAAGGGAGAAGGATGAACGGGGACGCTCTAGGCGACGCCACCGCGGACGCCCTGCTCTATTCGACGCGCCTGAGGCCGCGCCGCTCGCTGACGACGCGGGAACGCCACAAGGTTGTGACGCTTTTCGCCGCGATCCACGGGCCCCTCGGCCTTGCTCTGATCCTGCATGGCGCCTGGCCCGCCGCCCTTTTCCTCGCCCTGACCTGGGGCGGCCTGGCGCTCGCCTTCGCCCGCAACGCCCGGGCGGCGCGCGCTTATGAGGAGCTTGAGCTGAGCGTGATCGAACTGCGCTATGCGCGGGTCGATCCGGTCGGACAGCGGCGTGATTGGCGTTTCAATCCGCTTTGGGTGCGGCTGGCGGTCGAACGTCACGAAGAATTCGGGGTCGAGCGTCTCGACCTCCTCTCGCGAAGGACGCGGCTTGAAATCGGCGCCTTTCTCGGCCGCGGCGAAAAGACGCGCCTGGCGGAAGACCTCGCGGTCGCCCTCGCCAGCGCCCGGCGCGGGCCGCATTTCGACTGAACCCCACAAAGAAAAAGGACCGCCTTGATGAAAGCGGTCCAAGTCTCAGGGAGGAAGCGTCTGCTCGCGCTGACGCATGTGACGTGGTCACGAAAACAACATAGGGCCATTCCAATCCGCGAATATTGATATGGGTCAAGCTGACGGTCGTTTATGGCGCCGCATTATGTCGCAGGCGCTCAGGAAACGGCGCCTGGGCCTGCTTTTTCGCGCTGGAGCAGTTCGCGCTTGCGCTCCAGCCCCCAGCGATAGCCTGAAAGGGCGCCATTGTTTCGCAACACGCGGTGGCAGGGAATGGCAATCGCCAGGACATTGGCCGCGCAAGCGCCGGCAACCGCCCGCGAGGCCGAGGGCGCGCCGATTTTTTGCGCGATTTCGGCGTAGCTCGCGGTTTTCCCCGACGGTATTTGGCGCACGGCCGACCAGACCCGGCGCTGGAACGCCGTGCCGCCGATCGCAAGCGGCGAGGTGAAGGGCGTCCACGGCCGTTCGACAAGGGCGACCGCCCCCAGAAGCTCCGGCAGAAGCGCGTCCTCGTCAGGCGTTCGCACATGGTCCGGAAAAGCCACGCCAAGTTCGCGCTCGAGCCGTTGCCGACGCTCGCCCAGCAACAGCGCGCATATGCCGTCAGGCCGGCGCGCGACCAATATTGTTCCGAGCGTGGTGGGCGCCGTGGCGTATGTGATTTCTTCACGCGCCGAATCAGCGGCGCGGCGGGAAGCCTTCATGCCGAACATCGGGACGGCCTGTCGGAAAGATAAGCAGGATTTGGACGCGGATCGCCATCCGAAGATTGAGCCCGGCGCGCGACAGGATCAAGTCACAATTTCCGCTTGCGAATGATTTGCCAGGCGCAAAATCGGATTGCCTTTTTCCTGTACAGATCTAGGTTGCGCGCCTTGCCGCCCTTGTGACTGGAGTTTCGGATGGCCGCGATCACGCTCGAACGGGCCAATATCATCATCGCCGCCGCGCTGGCGAAGGGCCGGGAGTTCGGCCTCAAACCGCTGACGGTCGCCGTGCTCGACGCCGGCGGCCATCTCATCGCTTTGCAACGCCAGGACGGCGCCTCGAACCACCGGCCACAGATCGCTATTGGTAAGGCCAGCGGCGCCTTGGCGCTGGGCGTCTCCTCGCGCGAGATCGACGAATTGGCGGCCAAACGTCCGATCTTCGTCGCCGCGCTGGAGCCGATCGTGCCTCAAGGCGTCATTCCCGCCGCCGGCGGAATCATCCTCGCCGGCGCCGACGGCGCGCCCGTGGGCGCCGTCGGCATCACCGGCGACACGTCCGACAATGACGAGGCCTGCGCCATCGCCGGCGCCGCGGCGGCCGGGCTCAAGCCCCTTTGATGGCGAAGAGCCGGGGCGGCGCTTTCCCGCGTCGTTCCGAGGCCGCTCGCCGCGTCACGCCGACCGTGCCTTGGCCTCACGCCGGCGGGCGTGCAGCACTGGCTCGGTATAGCCGTTCGGCTGCTGCGCGCCCTTGAACACCAGATCGCAGGCCGCCTGGAAGGCGACGCTCTTGTCGAAATCCCACGCCATGGGCTGATAGTTCGGGTCGCCGGCGTTCTGCCGGTCCACGACCGACGCCATGCGCTGCATCACCTCAAGGACCTGTTCCGGGCTGCATATCCCGTGGCGCAGCCAGTTGGCGATATGCTGGCTCGAGATTCGCAAGGTGGCGCGATCCTCCATCAGTCCGACGCCATGGATATCCGGCACCTTGGAGCAGCCGACGCCTTGGTCGATCCAGCGCACGACATAGCCCAGAATGCCCTGAGCGTTGTTTTCCAGTTCCTCGTTGACTTCCTCCAGCGACCAGTTCGGCCGGTCGGCCAACGGAATCGTGAGAATGGCGTCGAGCTTCGCCGGCGCACGGCCAGCGATTTCCTTCTG
>JAKANG010000339.1 GCA_021812505.1 Pseudomonadota bacterium | reverse complement strand
CACCGCGAGGCGATCGACCGGCGGTGTGGCGATGATCGACAATGCGCGCATGGCGGTGAGGGGCTGTGGCAGGTTGCGCGGGAGCGGCGGGGCGGAGATCGTCTAGATATGGACTTGCGCGCGCAACTCCTTCAGCCGCTTCTTGTCGCCGACGCCGAAACGCTGCTCCTCGTCGATGACGACGAGGCCGAGATTTTTGAAATTGACCGTCTTGCCCAGCACCGCATGGGTGCCGATGACGATGTCGATGGATCCGTCCGCGAGGCCGGAGCGGGCCGTGCGCATGTCGGCGGCGCTGGCCATGCGCGACATTTGCGCGATCCGCACCGGCAGTCCGGCGAAGCGCGCGGAGAAATTCTTGAAGTGCTGGCGCGCAAGCAAGGTCGTCGGCACGACCACCGCGACCTGAACGCCGTTGATCGCCGCCGCGAAGGCGGCGCGCAGGGCGACCTCGGTCTTGCCGAAGCCGACGTCGCCGCAGATCAGCCGGTCCATCGGTCGGCCCGAAGTCATGTCGGAAAGAGTCGCCTCGATCGCCGCAATCTGGTCGTCGGTCTCGTCATAGGGGAATTTGGCGCAGAATTCCTCGTAGAGGCCTTCGGGCGGGGTCAACCTCGGCGCCTCGCGCAGGGTGCGAGCGGCGGCGATCTTGATCAGCCCCTGCGCCATCTGGCGGATGCGCAGTTTCAGGCGCGCCTTGCGTTCGCGCCAGGCGGTGTGGCCGAGCCGGTCGAGCGGAACCTCGGCTTCTTCCGAACCATAGCGCGAGAGAAGCTCGATATTCTCGACCGGCAGGAAGAGCTTGTCGCCGCCGTGGTAATGCAGCTCCAGGCAATCATGCGGCGCGCCCGCCGCCTCGATATGCTTGAGGCCGACGAAGCGCCCGATGCCGTGATCGACATGGACGACAAGGTCGCCCGCCGAAAGCGCGGCGACCTCTGCAAGGAAATTCTCGGGCCGCCTGCGGCGCTTCCGTTGCGGCGCGAGGCGGTCCCCGAGAATGTCCTGCTCGCCGATCACCGCCAGATCGCCGGCGACGAAGCCTGCCTCGAGTCCGATCACCGCAAAGGCGACGCGGGCGTCGCGCAGGCTCAGAGCGTGGCCGAGCGAGGAAACGATCTCCTGCTTTTTCAGTCCATGTTCGGCGAGAACCGACGCGAGACGCTCGCGCGAACCATCCGTCCAGCCGGCGACCACAACCTTTTTCGCCTCACCCTGCAAGGCGCGGATGTGATCGACCGCCGCCTGGAAAACGTTGGCGTTCTCATCGTTGCGTTCGGCGGCGAAATTGCGGCCGGCGACGCCGCCGCAATCGATGACCTTCGCGCCACCTTCAGGCTCGGCGAAAGGCGTGAAGCGCGCCGTCGCCGTCTTCTTCAGCGCCTCGGCAAATTCATCCGGCGAGAGATAGAGCTCGTTTGGCGGCAGGGGCTTGTAATTGCAATTGGCAGGGTCGCGCGCGAAGACGCTGCGGCGGGATTCGTAATAATCCTTGATCTGGTCGAAGCGTTCGTGGGCGGCCGCCTCGGCCTGGGCGTCGAGCAGCAGCGGCGCGTCGTCGAGATAGCCGAACAAAGTGTCGAGGCCGGGATAGAGCAGCGGCAGCCAATGTTCGAGTCCCGGCGGACGGCGGCCTTCGCTCACCGCCTCATAAAGCGTGTCGCCGCGCGTCTGGGCGCCGAACTGCGCGATATAGCCTTGTCGGAAGCGCTTGATCGTCTCGGTGAGGATCGGCGCCTCGTTCACCGGCACGAGATCGAGCGAGCGCAACTGCCCCGTGGTCCGCTGGCTCTCGGGGTCGAAGGCGCGAATCGTCTCCAGCACGTCGCCGAAAAAGTCGAGCCGCACCGGGCCGGGCAGGCTCGGCGGATAGAGATCGACAATGCCGCCGCGCAGAGCATATTCGCCGCTTTCTCGCACGGTCGACGCGCGCAAAAAGCCGTTGGCGTCGAGCCAGGCCGCGAGGTCATGCAGGTCGATCGCCGAGCCCGGCGTCGCGGAAAAACTCCTGGCCGCCATGTCCCTCCGCGGCGGAACGCGCTGCGAGAGCGCAGCGACGGTCGTCAGCACGATGCGCGGCTTTTCGAGCGAGGAGCGCGTCCGGGCAAGGCGCGCCAGCGCCGTCATCCGTTGCGCGGCGACCGCCGCATTGGGCGAGACGCGGTCGTAAGGCTGGCAGTCCCATTCGGGGAATTCGAGGATTTCAATGTCCGGCGCAGCGAAGATAAGCGCCTCGCGGAAAGCGCGCAGCCGCTGGCTGTCGCGCGCCGCATGGGCCAGAGCGCAGGAGCGTCCCTCGCTGGATTTCGCGAGGGCGCGCGCGAGATCGGCGGCAACGAAGGCGTCAAAGCCCTCCGGCGCGCGCGACAGGATGAGCGAGCGGCCCTTTTCCAGTTCGGCGCTGGCGCGAAGGAGTTCGTTCGCGGATTTCTGCGGTGGCCGCAGCGACGTTTCAGGAGGCATTGCGAGAACTAAACGTTGATCGGACCACTGTGCGTATGAAACGCCTTGATGACATGGAAGATCGGGCGGTCGAAGGCCGGATCGACCGGCTTCGACCCGGCGAACCAGGAGAAAATATCGGCGTCCTGCGCTTCCATGAAATGTTCGAGCTGGTCAAGCTCGGCGTCGCTCAATTCGCCGATGCGGGCGTCGGCGAACTGGCCGAGCAGGAGATCGACCTCCCGCATGCCCCTGTGCCAGCAACGGAAAAGGACGCGGCGGCGGCGCTCGTCCAGACCTTCGCTCGATCTTGTCGTCCCGGACATGAATCCCCCGCAAAGCCGAAAGGCCCGCGCCGGTTTTCGGCGCGGGCGAAGGTCGTCTTATAGGGCCGGACGGGCCGGCTGTCAGCGGATCTTTTCAGGTGACGCGCCTCAGCGGCTCGCCACCACCTTCAACTCACGGACCTCGCCGCGGACGTAAGCATCGAGGAAGGCGCGATAGTTGCGGAAGGAAACGCAACCGTTGGAATCGCCGCGCGCGCCGAGCATGAAGGTATGGGCAAGCAGGCCAGCGCGGCCATAGACGTTGCCGTCGACCGGGGTCAGGCGCAGCGCCTGGACGCCGTGGAACAGGCTTTCGCGCAACGTGAGCTTGTAGGTCGCGGGCGGCGTCGCGCCGCGCATGCGCACATGAACATGGCCCGGATCGTCAAAATAGGGACCAAGGCCCGAATGGGCTTCGAGCGCCGTGCCGTTGGGAAGATAGACGGTATGAGCGGAAATGTCATAGACCGCCGTTCCGCCGCGCGCCGAGGCCGGCGGCTGCGGAGACGAAGGAAAGCCGTGCGACAGATTGAA
>JAKANG010000338.1 GCA_021812505.1 Pseudomonadota bacterium | reverse complement strand
GAATAGACATGCGCGACGCCCGAGGCGATGTTCTTGCGCTCCCTGCGGCGAACGCGGGTGTTGTCCTTGGCCATTCTTTTTCAGTCCTTCTGGCGCGCCCGTAGTTCCAGGCGCTGGGGTGAAGGGCGGTTTCCGCCCTGTGACCTCGCGAGACCAGCGCCGCCGACCGAAGGTCGGCTAGGAGCGAATGCGGCGCCGAACTGATGCGAGGGGAGCCCGACGCGCATCGCGCGTCGGGCAAAACAAACGACAGAAGCTCTTACTTCTTCTTGCCGGCGATGGGCTTGGCTTTGCCCTTGCGGGTGCGGGCGTTGGTATGCGTGCGCTGGCCGCGAACCGGAAGCTGACGGCGATGGCGCAGGCCGCGATAGCAGCCGAGATCCATCAGTCGCTTGATGTTCATCGCGACTTCGCGGCGCAGGTCGCCTTCCACCATATAATCGCGGTCGATCGTCTCGCGAATCTGCAGCACTTCGGCGTCGGTGAGTTCATTGACGCGGCGGGCGGCGGGAATGTTGACCTTTTGGCAGATCTCCTCGGCCTTGCTGGGGCCGATGCCGTGAATGTACTGGAGCGCGATCACGACGCGCTTGTTGGTCGGAATATTGACGCCGGCTATACGAGCCATTTCTCTCTCCATATGGGGCCAGAAGGCCCGGGTTAAGCCCGCGTCCGGTGGAGGCCGGCCCATGCGGGAATCGGGATTGCGAAAAACGAAAAACAGCGCTCCGACCTTTTCAAGCCGGAGCGCGGAATGAGGGCTTTTCCCTACAGCGGCGACGGCCCGCCGTCAACCGCTTTTCGGCGAATTTTCGGCCTGTTGCTTGGCCAGGCTTGTTTGGCCGGCCTTACTTGGCCAGAACCTTGTCGAGCTGGGCGGTGACGTCGTCGATCGCGGCCATGCCGTCAACCGTGCGCAGCTCGCCGACCGACTTGTAATAGTCGGAAACCGGAGCGGTCTGCTCGCGATACTGCGTGAGTCGCTTGGCGAAGGCCTCGGGATTGTCGTCGGCGCGCACTGCGCCGCCGGCGGCCAAGGTCTCCTTGACGCGGTTTTCCATGCGCGCGACCAGGGCCTTCTCGTCAACCACCAGTTCGACCACGGCGTCAAGCTTCATGCCCTTCTGCTTGAGCATGGCGTCGAGCGCCTTGGCCTGGGCCACCGTGCGGGGAAAACCATCGAGGATGAAGCCCTTGGCGCAATCGGCCTCGCCGATGCGGTCGGCGATGATGCCGACGACGATTTCGTCCGACACCAGACCGCCGGATTCCATCACCGCCTTCGCCTTGAGGCCGACCGGCGTGCCCGCTTTGACCGCCGCGCGCAGCATGTCGCCTGTCGAGAGCTGCGGAATGCCGAAT
Organism: Pseudomonadota bacterium; assembly: GCA_021812505.1. Next base: position 1,949 of record JAKANG010000338.1, on the reverse strand, counting down.
TTTTTCTCCAACCGGGCGGATTGGGTTCCCTTGCCCGCGCCGGGCGGTCCAAGCAGAATCAGTCTCATTTCTTTCTTCCCCTAAGTTTGGCCTTTTTCACCAGACCCTCATATTGCTGAGCCTGGAGATGGCCATGGATCTGCGCGACCGTATCCATGGTCACGCTGACAACGATCAAGAGCGACGTGCCGCCGAAATAGAAGGGCAAGGCGAATTGTGAAATGAGCATTTCCGGCAGAAGGCAGATCAAGGCGAGATAGGCGGCGCCGAGGACCGTGACCCTGGTCAACACGTGATCGATGAACTGCGCCGTCCGTTCGCCGGGGCGCACCCCGGGAATGAAGCCGCCGTGCTTTTTGAGGTTATCGGCGGTCTCGACCGGATCGAACACGATCGCCGTGTAAAAGAAAGCGAAGAAGACGATCAGCCCTGCGTAGAAAATCATGTAGGCCGGGCGCCCGTGGCCCAGATAGGTCGCCAGAAAGCCAAGTACGCCGGAGGAGCCGTTGTTCTGCGCGAAATTCGCGATGGTCGTCGGCAGCAGCAGCAGCGACGAGGCGAAGATCGGCGGGATCACGCCCGAGGTGTTCAGTTTCAGCGGCAGGAACGAAGTCTGGCCCTCATAGATCCGGTTGCCCTGCTGGCGCTTGGGGTAGGTGATCAGCAGGCGGCGCTGGGCGCGCTCCATAAAGACGATGAAGGCCACAACGCTGGTGGACATCACCAGCAGGCCGAGAAGAACGAGGGGCGAAATCGCGCCCTGGCGCGCCAACTCAAGCGTGTTGGCTATGGCCGAGGGAAAGGCCGCGACAATGCCGGCGAAAATGATCAGCGACGAGCCATTGCCGACGCCGCGCGAGGTGATCTGCTCGCCGAGCCACATCAGGAACAGCGTGCCGCCCATCAGGGTCAGCACCGTGGAAATTCGGAAGAACCAGCCCGGATCTGTCACGACATCGGCTTGGCCTTCGAGGCCGACCGCGATGCCATAAGCCTGGAAGGCGGCGATCGCCACCGTGAGGTAGCGGGTATATTGGTTCATGACCTTGCGGCCCTGCTCGCCCTCTTTCTTGAGCTGTTCGAGCGAGGGAATGACCGAGGTCATCAGCTGCACGATGATCGAGGCCGAAATATAGGGCATGATGTTCAGGGCGAAGATCGCCATGCGCTGGACCGCGCCGCCGGCGAACATGTTGAACATCTGCAGCACGCCCTGCTGCTGGCCCTTGAAATGAGCGGCGAAAGCGGCGGGATCGATGCCGGGCAGCGGAATATAGGTTCCGAGGCGATAGACGATCAGGGCCCCGAGAGTGAACCAGATTCGCTTCTTGAGCTCTTCGGCCTTGCCGAAGGAGGCGAAATTAAGATTAGCCGCAAGCTGTTCAGCCGCCGAGGCCATTTGCAACGCTCCAGATATCGGTCGCCCTCGGCGCCTTGAAAAAGCGCGGCGCGGGCCTGCGAAAACGGGGCGGAGACTCGTCGTCGCCCGCCCCGTTTAGACTTTCGTCAGGAGAAAATCACGTCCTTTCCGACGACATTTTCCCAAAAATTTTTCACGCCTCGACGGCCGCGAGCAGCTTCACCGCCCCGCCAGCCTTTTCGATCGCGGCGACCGCCGATTTCGAAGCGGCGGCGACCTCGAAGGTCAGCTTGGCCTTCAACTCGCCATTGCCGAGGATCTTGACGCCGTCGCGCGGCTTGGAAACCACGCCGGCGCCGATCAAGGCTTCCAGCGTCACGGGGGCGCTGGCGTCGAGCTTGCCGGCTTCGACGGCCTGCTGGATGCGGCCGAGATTGACCTCGTTGTAATCCACTGAGAAGGGATTCCAGAAGCCACGCTTGGGCAGGCGGCGATGCAGGGGCATCTGGCCGCCTTCGAAACCCTTGATGGCGACGCCGGTGCGGGCCTTCTGGCCCTTGACGCCGCGGCCAGCGGTCTTGCCCTTGCC
>JAKANG010000337.1 GCA_021812505.1 Pseudomonadota bacterium | reverse complement strand
AAGGACGGAAAATTCTGGGCGAATTTCTGCGCCGCCGCCGCGGCGGTCGTCGGCGTCGCGCGATGCAAAGCGGAAGCGAGGCTCTCCTTCAACGCGCCGACGACCAGCCCGCGCAGAAGGCCGGGATCGGCGAAGCGCACCTCGGCCTTGGCGGGATGAACGTTCACATCGACCAAACGCGGCGGACAGGTGATGAACAAGGCTAGCGTCGGATGCCTGTCAGAGCTCAGATAATCCATATAGGCGGCGCGGATCGCGCCGGCGATCTGGCGATCGCGCACCGGACGGCCGTTGACGAAGACGAATTGCGCCAGCGCATTGGCGCGATGCCAGGTCGGCAGGCCGGCGAAGCCCCAGAGCCGGAATTCTTCGCGCGCTGCATCGACAGCCAAAGCGTTTTCGCGGAAGTCCCGCCCCAGAACCTGTGTCAGCCGCGCCAGCAGGCCGTCGCGCCAGTTTCCGGAGCCTTGCGGGCAGGCCTGATAATCGAAGCCGGCGATCCCCTCGCCGCCCAGCGAGAAGCGCACGCCCGGATTGGCCATGGCCAGCCGCTTGACCACGTCGGAGACGGCCGAGGCTTCGGCGCGCTCGCTTTTCAGAAATTTCAGCCGCGCCGGGGTCGCGGCGAACAGGTCGCGGACTTCGACCCGGGTTCCCTGCGCCAGCGCGACGGGCGCGGGCGGGGACAGCGCGCCGAACGCCACCCGCAGCCTCAGGCCATTGGTCGCCTCGCGCGCGCGAGTCGCGATCTCCAGCCGCGCGACCGACGCGATCGAGGGCAAGGCCTCGCCGCGAAAGCCCAAAGTTGCAATATTGGTCAGGTCGCCATCGGGGATCTTGGAGGTGGCGTGGCGTTCGACGCAGAGAACGAGATCGGCCTCATCCATGCCGCCGCCGTCGTCGATCACCCGGATCAGCTTCTGGCCGCCGCCGGCGATGGTCACGTCGACGCGCGAAGCGCCGGCGTCGAGCGCGTTTTCGACGAGCTCCTTCACGGCGGCCGCCGGCCGCTCGACCACCTCGCCGGCGGCGATGCGGTCCGCCAGAATGGGATCGAGCCGACGGATGGCCATGGGATCAGGCGGCGGCCTGCTCCGCCACGCCTTCCGGCCGGCCGACGATGGCGACGAGGAGCTTGGCGTCGCCGATCAGGCGCGTCGCCGCGCGGCGCGCGTCGTCTAGCGTCACCGCCTCGACCTCGGCGTTGCGGCGGTCGAGATATTCGGCCTCGAAGCCGTCGCGCTGCAATTGCAGGAGATGGCCGGCGATCTTGGTCGAGGTGTCGAAACGCAGGGCATAGGAGCCGACGAGATATTTCTTCGCCTTTTCCAGTTCCTCCGCCGTCGGCCCCTCGGCCGCGAGGCGGGCGCATTCGGTTTCGATGACGCTCAGGGATTCCGCGGCGCGTTCGTTCTTGGTCGAGGTCGAGCCGATGAAGGACGGGCTGTGCTCGGCCGTGGCCAGCATGGAATAGACGGAATAGGTCAGGCCGCGCTTCTCGCGCACTTCCTGCCACAGCCTCGAGGTGAAGGCGCCGCCGCCTAGAATATGGTTGACCACCATGGCCGGAATATAATCGGGGTCGCGCCGCGCCAGCCCCGGGCGGCCGAACCTGATATTGGCCTGCGGCACGTCATATTCGACCACGATGCGCCGTCCGAGGCCCTGGATCGCGATTTCGGGGATGGGCGTCAGCTGCGCCTTTGCCGGCAGGCGGGCGAAAAGGGCGTCGAGCTGGTGGCCAAGCGTTTCGGCGTCGATCGCCCCGACCACCGACACCTTCAGCGTGTCGCGCGCGAGGATCCGGCCATGCAGGGAAACGAGATCGTCGCGGGTCACGGCGTCGATCTCGCCCAGTTCGCCGCGCGCCGAGCGGGCATAGGGGTGGCCGGCCCAGGCTGTCCGCCGCCAGGCCTGCGCCGCCATGGCGTCGGGGTCGGCGGATTCGCGGCGCAGGACGGCGTTGATCTGGCCGCGCACCCGCTCGATCGGCTCGGCGTCGAAACGCGGCGCATTGAGGGCGAGGGCCATCAGTTCGAAGGCTTTTTCAGTGTGGCGCGACAGGGTTTGCAGATGGCCGTAGAATTCGTCGCGCTCGGCGGAAAAGCTCAGGCGGATGGCGTGGTCGTCGAGCGCGCGATGGAAGGCCTCCGCCTCAAGATCGCCGGCGCCCTCGTCGAGCAGGCTGCCGAGCAGCGCCCCGGCGCCCGCTTTGCCGGCCGGATCCTGCGATCCGCCCCCGGCGAAAGAAAACTCCATCGCGACCAGCGGCACGGCGTAATCCTCGACCAGCCAGGCGGCGACTCCGCCGGGGCTGACGACGTGCTGGACGCGCGCGGCGCGCGAAACGGCGGTGGCGGGAGCGTTCATGGCCATGTCTCTCTTGTCGGGGTTCAGGCGGCGGCCTGATCTTTGAGCAGGAAGCCGCTGACGGCGCGGCGCTTGTTCAGCCATTTCAGGGCCTTGGCGACATCCTCGACGGCGACCGCCTCGATCCGCGCGCTCCAGCCGAGAACCTCCTGCACCGTGCCGCCGTTGGCGAGCGCCGAACCGAACCAGCGCGCCAGCGAGGCCTGACTGTCCTGGGCGTAAACCGCGTCGGCGACCAGCCGGGTGGCGGCGCGTTCGACATCCTCGCGGCTGACGCCGTCGCGCTGCAATTCGGCCAGGACCTCGTCGACGCCGCGCTCCAGTTCCTCCAGGCTCACGCCTTCGGCGGGCAAGGCGTAGACATAGAAACGGCTGTCGTCGAGCGCGTCGGAATAATAATAGGCGCCGGCGGAAACGGCGAGCTTGCGCTCCAGCACCAGCCGCCGGAACAACAGGCTGGTCTGGCCGCCGCCGAGATGATGGGCGAGAATGTCCAGCGCCTCGGCCTCGCCCTTTTCCCCGGTGTGGGCGGAGGGAACGAGATAGATGCGCTCGAATTGCGGCTGCTCGACCTTAGGGTCGGCGAGCTTGACGATGCGCTCGGCGCGCGGCTCCGGCTCGCGCGGCCGGCGGCGCAGCGGCGCCTCGCCGCGCGCCGGGATCTTGCCATAGGTCTGGCGCGCCAGCATTTCGACCTCGGGCGCCTCGACGTCGCCGGCGACGACGAGGATGGCGTTCTCGGGCGTGTAGAAGCGGCGGTAATAGTCGAGCGCGTCCTGGCGGTCGAGCGTCTCGATCTCATGGCCCCAGCCGATGATCGGAACGCCATAGGCGTGATGGGTATAGAGCGCCGCGTTCAGCGCCTCGTCGAGCTGGGCGGCCGGATCGGCCTCGGTGCGCATGCGTCGCTCTTCCATCACCACGTCGCGCTCGGGCGCCACCACCTC
>JAKANG010000336.1 GCA_021812505.1 Pseudomonadota bacterium | reverse complement strand
CGCGCGCTCTATGAAGGCCTCTATTGCGCGCGCGGCGAGATGGAGAACCACGAAACCCAACCCAAATCGACAAGCCTGCCGCGCTTCTCGCGCCACAGACCTCGTCGTCCGCGCCGATGCCAACGGCCAAGGTCGCCTCAAAAACTCACCGCGACGCTATAGCTGGTGAGAAATGCGGGTTAATCGTCAGACCGAGAATTCATATTTATACCTATGAATAATAGAATGTATTATCGATTTGACCTGCGTCATACATGCCCTGGTAATTCAAGGCGTATAGAACCATATTGGATGGACCGCGATTTCGTTTCTTCGTTCAATGTATTCGTCGCATCCGGCGTCGCATTGAGCGCTTCGGCATGGAGGTGGGTCTTGAATCGGCGAGTCGTCGCCTTCGCGTTTTGGATTGTGGCCGCGCTATGCGCGACCATGATGACGCTTGGGTCGACCGCGGCTTTTGCTCACCCCGGCCACCACCGCCTTGCCCATTCCATGGCTGGCGCGGCGGCCGAGACGACCACAGAGGTTGCGACGCGCAACTGGGCGATCCAATCGAACGTCAAGACACAGCCGGCGCCTGGCGCCACCATCCATTATTTGCAAGCCGTCGCCGTTTTTTTCGATGGAGTCTGCCCGCGCCATCGCGCTTGCGGCTGTGCGCCAGGCCTGGACTGCGGATGCTGTGCTTCACCTTGCGTGATCGCCGCCAATCATGCGTTGCCATGGCCAAACGGCGGCGGAAGCCGCCTCCATGTGGCGCCGCCACTGGCGTTCGCCGACGTCGATCCAAACTCCCTGCTCGATCCGCCGATTCTCCGGAGTTGAACTTGTGACGACGCCGGCCTTCCCGGCGCGCCGTCAGTCGTTCGGATCGAGGGATTTTCGACATGTCCGCCTATTTCGCCGCCGCCGAAGCGCGCAGAGCGCGGCGCCATTCTCGCGCGGACAACCTTCGCAACTGACCGGCCGACCCATCGACAGCCGACGCGCGCCCGTTTGCCGCGCCGACATTCCGAATTGTGGAGCCGAGCAATGAACCACGACCATCATGACCATACTCACGGCGAACACAGCCATGACTCGCCTGCGCATCACGCTCATCAGCACATGCCGACGACGGCGGACGCCACGGGCGCCGCCGTCAAGGATCCCGTCTGCGGCATGACGGTCGATCCGGCGAAAACGGCCCATCACGCGGAATTCGCGGGGGCGACCTATCATTTCTGCTCGACAGGCTGCTGCGAAAAATTCGTCGCCGAGCCGGCGCGTTACGCGAAACTCGCCCCGAAACCACAAGCCGGAGCGGCGGTTGTCGAGGGAACGATCTACACCTGCCCCATGCACCCGGAAATCCGGCAGGCCGGTCCCGGAAACTGCCCGATCTGCGGCATGACGCTGGAGCCCGTCGTCGCCACGGCGGCAACCGGCCCCAGCGCCGAACTCAAGGACATGACGCGCCGGTTCTGGATCGGCCTCGTCATCGCGCTCCCCGTTCTGGCCCTCGAAATGGGCGGGCATGTCACCGGGCTCAAAATGGCCCTGGGTCATCCGGCCTCGAACTGGATCCAGTTCGTTCTCGCCACGCCGGTCGTGCTTTGGGCGGGCTGGCCGTTGCTCCTGCGCGGCTGGCGATCCGTTCTGACCCGTAGGCTCAACATGTTCACCCTGATCGCCATGGGCACGGGCATAGCCTGGGTCTATAGCGTCGTCGCCACCGTGGCGCCGCAAGCCTTTCCGGCGGCCTTTCGCGACGCCGAGGGCGCGGTCGCGGTCTATTTCGAAGCGGCGTCGGTGATCACCGTCCTCGTTTTGCTCGGCCAGGTGCTGGAACTCAGGGCGCGCGAAACGACAAGCGGCGCGATCCGCGCCCTGCTCGACCTCGCGCCGAAGACGGCGCGGCGCCTCAAGAACGACGGCGGCGACGAAGAAGTCGGGCTTGAGAGCGTCGTGGTCGGCGATCGCCTGCGGGTCAGGCCGGGCGAAAAAGTTCCGGTCGATTCGGTCGTTATCGAGGGCCGCAGCGCCGTCGACGAATCGATGGTGACCGGCGAATCCATGCCTGTCACCAAGGAGGCCGGCGCTCACGTCATCGGCGGCACGATCAATCAGAGCGGCGGTCTTGTCGTTCAGGCCGAAAAAGTCGGCCGCGACACCATGCTGGCGCGGATCGTCCAACTCGTCGCGGAAGCGCAGAGGAGCCGGGCACCGATCCAGCGCCTGGCCGACGAGGTCTCCGGCTGGTTCGTCCCGGCGGTGATCGGCGTCGCGGCTCTTGCCTTCGCCGCCTGGTCGATTTTCGGCCCCGAGCCGCGCTTTTCCTATGGCCTGATCGCCGCGGTGGCGGTGCTGATCATCGCCTGTCCCTGCGCACTTGGCCTGGCGACGCCGATGTCGATCATGGTCGGCGTCGGCCGCGGCGCCCGGGCCGGCGTTTTGATCAAGAACGCCGAAGCGCTGGAGCGGATGGAGAAGGTCGATACGCTGGTCATCGACAAGACCGGGACGCTGACCGAAGGCAAGCCGGCGGTGACAGCAATTGCGCCAGCCCAGGGGTTTGACGAATCCGAGGTTCTTCGTCTCGCCGCCAGCGTCGAGCGGGCGAGCGAACATCCGCTGGCGCGCGCGATCGTGACCTCAGCGGAGGCGCGCGGGCTGAATCTCGCGCCGGTCGCCGATTTCGACTCGCCGACGGGGCGCGGCGCGCTGGGGACGGTCGACGGCAAAAAGGTGCTGATCGGCAATGCGCGGTTCCTTGAGGAGAAGGGCGTGGCGACGGAAAGCCTCGCCAGGAAGGCGGATCAACTGCGCGCCGACGGGGCGACGGCGATCTTCGTCGCCATCGATGGCCGGCTCGGCGGCGTCCTGGCCATCGCCGATCCGGTCAAGGCGACCACCCCGGCGGCCTTGGCGGCGCTCACGGAGGCCGGCGTCAAGGTGGTGATGCTGACCGGCGACAATTGGACGACGGCGAAAGCCGTGGCCCGGAAGCTCGGCATCGACGAGGTCGAGGCGGAAGTGCTGCCGGACCAGAAGAGCGCGGTGGTTCAGCGCCGGAAGGCGGCGGGCAAGGTGGTCGCCATGGCGGGAGACGGCGTCAACGACGCGCCGGCGCTGGCCGCCGCCGATGTCGGGATCGCCATGGGCACGGGCGCGGATGTCGCGATGGAGAGCGCCGGGGTAACGCTGCTCAAGGGCGACTTGACAGGCATCGTGCGCGCGCGGCTGCTGTCCAGGGCGACCATGGGCAACATCAGGCAGAATTTGTTCTTCGCCTTCATTTATAACGCGGTCGGCGTGCCGGTCGCGGCTGGCGTTCTTTATCCGTTCTTC
>JAKANG010000335.1 GCA_021812505.1 Pseudomonadota bacterium | reverse complement strand
CGAGCCGCAGACCTGGTTGACCGTCCAGGCGGGCACCTCCTCGGGCACGCCGGCCGCCATCGCCGCCTGCCGCGCCGGGTTCTGGCCCTGGCCGCCGATGAGGATCTGTCCCATGATGACCTCGGACACCTCGGCGGGGTCGATGCGCGCGCGCGCGATCGCCTCGCGAATGGCCACCGTGCCGAGCTGCGCCGCCGAATGCGACGCCAGACTGCCGTTGAACGAGCCGATCGGGGTGCGTGCGGCCGCGACGATGACGATGTCACTCATGTCCAGGTCTCCTTGCGGCGCCATGGCCGGGCGGATGCCGCGGCGAGGCGCGCGTCTCGCGAGTGTTCTATCGGATCGGGGCGGCGGCGGGCAAGGGCTACGGCCCCAGTGATGACAGCCATGCGGCCAGCGACGCGGTGGTCGTCTCCACCCCGCCGCCGGCCACCATGCCGACGTGACCGGCCTCGACGACCTGGCTGCGGTTATGGCGCAGCGCCTCCGCCAGCGCCGCCGCCGAGGCGGGGGGGACGATGCGGTCGCGCGCCGGCAGCAGCGTCAGCGACGGCCGCCGCAGACCCTGCGGCAGGATCGCACGGCCGCCGATCCGCCACAGTCCGCGCGCGGGGGCGTTGTCGACGTACCACCCGAACAGGGTCTCGCGCGCCACGGCCGCCGTCAGGGGCACGCCGTCGTTGGCCCAGTCCTCCAGCGCGACGAAGGCGCGGGCGCGGGCGTCGCCGGGATCGAGACGCGCGAAGGCGCGGAACTTGCGCTCCACCTGGGCGGGATCGAAGACGGTGAAGCCGGCTTGCAGCAGATCGACGGGAAGCTGGCCGCGCCGCGCCAGCACCTCCTCGAAGACAGGACGGAAGGCCGCCGCCTGACGGGCGCGCAGATCGTCCGGGCGGTGGAAGTCCCAGGGCGTCGCCAAAAGCGCCAGACCGGCGATGTCGTCCTGGCGCGGAAGCGCCAGCGCCAGCGCCATCAGGCCGCCCATGCAGTACCCCACCAGGGCGGGCGGACCGGCGCCGAGCGCGAGGACGGCGTCGAGCGCGCGGCCAAGCCGCCCCGCGACATAGGCCTCCAGGCCGAACCCGGCCTCGGCCTCGGAGGGCGCGCCCCAGTCGAGCACCAGCGGACGCAGCCCCCGCCGCGCCAGTCCGCGCAGCAGGCTGCGCCGTGGCGCGATGTCGAGGACGTAGAAGCGGTTGACCAGCGAGGGCACCACCAGCACGGGCCGCGCGCGCGGCGCATCCGGCGCGTAATCGAGCAGCCGCGACGAGCCCTCGCGCCAGATGGCGGGGGCGGTTTCCTCGCCCCGCCGTTCGGGAAAGTCGCGGTAGGCCAGGACGCCGGCGGCGAAATCGTCGGCGCGCCGCAGCGCCTCGCTAAGGACGGCGGCGCGCAGCGCCTCGCTAAGGACGGCGCGCAGCGCCTCCGCGTCCGCCCGCGCGAGGCTTCGCCGCAGGGCGGCGGCCCTTGCGCGCAAGGGCGGCTTCCAGTTCACGGACCCGCTCCTCAAGCTCTCCAAGGCGGCGCAGGAGGCCAGCAGGCTGGTCAGGTGCAGCGTCAGGTGCAGGGCCAGCGGCCGCGGTCCCGGGCGGCGGGGCGGACGGGGCGGTGCGGCGTTGGGCATGCGGCGGCGTCTCTCCCGGGGCGGGCGCGCCGGGGCCGCCGGCGAATCCCGCGAAGCCCCGCATCATCAGCAGGTAGGCCTGCGCCAGCGCCTCGGCGAAGGCCGGATCCTCGACGATCGCCGAGGTCTGGTCCTGCAAGAGATCGAGATAGCGGCGCGCGAGGCGGCTGATGTCCGGCGCGTCTGACATGACGGAACTATAGCCGAGCGGCTTCGGCGGCGCAAAAAAATGTCGCGGCGCAGCGTCTTCCGCCCTATATTCGAGGAGCTTGATCCCATCGGCCGCCGCGGGTTTCCTCGGCGACTTCCGCCAAGGAACCATCGTCGATGTCTGGTCCGTCCACCCCGATCACGATCAAGAAATACGCCAACCGCCGGCTCTACAACACGGCGACCAGCAGTTACGTCACGCTTGAGCATCTCTCCAAGATGGTCAAGGAGAACACCGACTTCGTGGTCTACGACGCCAAGACGGGCGAGGACATCACGCGCTCGGTGCTCACCCAGATCATCGTCGAGGAGGAGACCAAGAGCGGGCAGAGCCTGCTGCCCATCGGCTTCCTGCGGCAGGTGATCGGCTTCTACGGCGATTCGCTGGGCGGGCTGCTGCCGCGGTATCTCGAGTACAGCATGCGCGCCTTCCAGCGCAACGAGACGCAGATGCGCCAGTACATGCAGAACGCGCTCGACGGGCTGTTCCCCTTCAATCCGCTGGAAGAGATGAACAAGCAGAACATGGCGCTGTTCGAAAGCGCGATGAAGATGTTCCAGCCCTTCTACGGCGCGCCCGGCGGCGCCAATGGCGAAGCGAAGGGCGGCGAGGCGAAGAGCGGCGAGGGAGCGGCCGGCGAGGCCGCCGCCGCGGGCAGCGAGGCCATGAAGGCGGGCGCCGCCTGGCTGGCCGAAATGCAGGCGCGCATCAACGCCATGCAGCAGCAACTCGAAACGCTGGCGAAAAAGAAGTAGGGCGGATTTCCGCCGGAGCGCCTTGGGGCGAGATCCGCCTGCCACGGGTCTGGGTCTGAGTCGAAGCGGGAGTATCAACGACCAACGTCAATCCGCCGAGTATCCGGCATGTCGGGGGCGACTCCATGAACCGCTTGGCCAAAGCAGTCGTCTGCCGATATGGCGAGGAGATACGCGATCCCGACGGCCCGTGGTACACGTGGCCAATCAACCGCAACCATCTGCCGTCGGGTGTTAAGCTTCCAGATAAGGGGGGTGCGTACGCTGAGAACGTCGCCCTCAAATGGGAGCTAAAGCGCCTCTTCGATCAGGCCGACAAAGAAGGGCGAATCGCTTTGACCCGCTATTACATCGCGGAGTGGGGCGGTATTCACGGAAATCACGACGAGACCATACACCGGTATGCGCTCGCCCCCGAGAAAACCCTCATAGCTCGCGGGATAAGAGGGATCGCGTCGTGGTCGAAAGCGCTCTGCATTCGAGACCCACAGAGATGGTCCATCTTTGACGCGCGCGTGGCGACGTCGATCAACGCAATCCAGATCATTAGCAAAATTCCTGAACCAATCCTCTTTCCCAGATTGCCCAGTCAAAACCAGCAGATCAACAAATTCTGGAACGAGATCATGCCTACGCAAAATCACAAGCAATGGAGAGTTATTGATCTAACGACAATGTACCGCGATTACAACTGCCTCTTGGCAAGCGTCGCCAAGCGCCTCGATTGCGAAAACTACA
>JAKANG010000334.1 GCA_021812505.1 Pseudomonadota bacterium | reverse complement strand
CAGCGGGATAATCCACCTCGCGGCGGAGGAGTTCCGGCGAGACTTCGCGGCTCGTCGGCGGCATAGCGAGCGAGGCCTGGAGATCGTGGCCGGGCGGGTGGTTGGTCCGCACGGCGGATGGCGGCGCAAAAGCGGCGGCGCGGGGCTGGGACGCCATCTGCCCGCCGGACATGACGAATTCGAGGAAGCCGCCGCCCAGGTTTCCGGCATGGGCCGGCGCCTGCGGCGCGAGGCAAAAAACGAGGCCGCAGGCGGCCGCGTTGAAAAGAAAACGCGCTTTCACGACAATCGCTCCCGCGCTTGATAGGAACGCAAATTATAATACTTGGCTTTTTAATAAAAACATTTACCTGCTTTTGTGGTTAGCCGAGTCGTAATGGTAAAAGAACCTTGAACACGCCGCCTTTGCGGCTGAGCCGGTCGATCAGCGGCTGGGCTTTTTCGATCAAAGCCGAGCGCAACCCGGCGACATCGAAGGACGCGACGATCAGGATGTAAAATGAGCCGGCGAAAAACATCTGGGTCAGCATCAAGGCGAGGCCGGGGCGCAAGCCGCGCATCGGGCCGGCGAGCGCCGCCATGCCGGCGCAGCCGATCAGCGTCAGGGCGAGGTCGCGCCAGCGCGGCCATTTCGGGTCGTTGAAACTGGCGAAGACCAGCAGCGTGGTCAGGCCGACGCCGAAAGCCAGACTTTGCGCGATGGCGAGGCTCGAGGCGTCGCTTCCGCGCGGCAGGACGAGAATGAACAAAGGATCGGCGACGCAGGCGGCGAGGGCGGCGGCGATCAAGGGCAGGGTCTTGCGCGCGAGCTGGAAGATCGCGTTGATCGAGAATTGCGCCAGGCCGAAACAGAATAGTCCCGGCAGCATCAGGCTCAGGAAGTGAGCGAAGGGGCCGCGAAACGCTTTTGGGACGATGAGGACCTCGATCGAGGGGAGGACGATCCAGATGCCGACACAGGCGGGCGCGAGCACGGCGAAGACGATGGCGATGTTGCGCGCGATCTGGTCGCGGGCGGTTTCCTTGCCATGAGCGTCATGGGCGCGCACGGCGATCTGGAACAGGAGCACGTCGAGCGCCGAGCCAATCGCCATCACCGCGCGCTGGCCGAGATCGTAGGACAGAGCGAAGCGGCCTGTCTCGGCGAAGCCGAAGAAACGCGCGGCGAGATCCCGGTTGGCGAGCGGGATGAGCTGATAAAGCACGATGGCCGCGACGATCGGCGCGGCATAGCCGGCGTAATGGCGCACGAGTTGAGGGTCGGCCTGCTTCAGGCCGACGCCGCTGTCGGTCAGCCGCCCACGCCACAGGAAGACCGAGACGAGCAAAGTGGTCATGCCGGCGATGAGCGCGGCCTTGGCCGAGCCGGTCGCCCAGGCGGCGCCGGTCGTCACGACCAGCGCCAGCAGGTTCTTGGTCACGATCACGCGAAAATAGAGACGGTCGTCGAAACGGGCGCGCACCAGGGCGGTCTGATAGTCGAACAGGCCATTGGCGATCGCGGCGACACAGGCCAGGGCGAAGAGGTCGCGCGGCAGGGAAAATTCTGGGCCGAGGAAGGCGAGCGCCAGCGCGGCGGGGGCATAGACCAGCATCGCCCGGACCAAGGCGGAGTCGAGCGTGGCGCGGATGTTCGGGGCCTCGCCGCGGGTCCGCTCGGAATAGAAACGCACGGCGCTCAGGCGGATCCATTCGAAGGCCAAAGTCTGGCCGAAGGCCATGACCGCGATCGCAAGCGCGAATTTGCCATATTCCGCCGGACCGAGAAATCTGGCGACGATCAGCCCGACGATCAGGTTGAAGATCGTATTGACGAGAAACGTCAGGACGACGCTCATCCTTCATATCCTCGTTCGGCGACGTTGACGTTCACGCGTCCAGCCGGATCTGGCGGACATCGGGACGCTTCGCGCTCAATTCGGGTAGCGGTCGCGCAGCAGATTGTAAACCCATTCCCTATCCACCTCCGAGGCGTTGGACAGCAGGTCGATCCGTTCGGCCCCCCGGTCGATGGTCAGACGATTGCCCTCGCCGGTTTCCCTGAGCGCCAGGCTGCGCAATTCGGCGGGTGGAAAGAAGCCACGGTTGCGTTTGAGCGCGCGCCAGGGGTTTTGCTGCGGGTTCCGGCCGAATTTCGGCGCCGCGCGGCCGGAGTCATAGGCCAGCCCCGCCGCCTTCAAAATGAGTTCGGCCGGAACCCGGGAGCGTACGGAATTGACGAATATCCAGGAGACAAAGACGCCTCCCACGGTCCATCCCCCAAGCAAAGATACAGGAACGCCGCCGCCTTTCCCGCCAGGATCTGGCCCAATACGCTCGAAAATCCAAGGAACCAGCCGCAGAGCCAAAATCCGAGAAACAAGGTCATCCCGATCTCGGCCAGTCCGCGCGCCGGTTGCGGCGCGATCAACGCCGGCGCGCAGTCTCTGGCGGCGATCTCGATGCGCGATCCGCTTTTGGGGGGCAATCTGCATGACGCGATCTCAAGGCGCGAAAATCGAAAAAGGGGTTAAACGCGAAAACCCTCTCTCGCCCCTTTGTGCGCCACGGCGCGTAAAAATTTCGTGCCGCCAGGCGTCGTCGGAACAATGGCGATGATCGCAAGCGGGAATCTTGACACCGGCCGGTCCTGCGCCTATCTAGCGCCCATCCTGTTAGCACTCGCCTTTAACGAGTGACAACAGGTGCTTCCTTTCTCGCCCCGGCCCCTTTCGGGTCGCGCGGCTCCAATATACAGGATAGTCCCATGACCTTCCGTCCCCTCCATGACCGCGTCGTCGTCAAGCGTGTTGACAGCGAAGAGAAGACCAAGGGCGGCATTATCATCCCCGACACCGCCAAGGAAAAGCCGCAGGAAGGCGAAGTCGTCGCCGTCGGCCCCGGCGCCCGCGACGAATCCGGCAAGCTGGTTCCGCTCGACGTCAAGGCCGGCGATCGCGTGCTGTTCGGCAAGTGGTCCGGCACCGAAGTCAAGATCGACGGCCAGGACCTTCTGATCATGAAGGAATCCGACATTCTCGGCGTCGTCGGCTGATCCGGTCCTTCCCAACCTTTTTCCATTCAGGAGCTAAGACATGGCCGCCAAAGAAGTCCGTTTCTCCACTGACGCGCGCGACCGCCTGTTGCGCGGCGTCGAAGTTCTCGCCAACGCCGTAAAGGTCACGCTCGGCCCGAAGGGCCGCAATGTCGTGATCGAAAAGTCCTTCGGCGCTCCCCGCATCACCAAGGACGGCGTGACCGTCGCCAAGGAGATCGAGCTTTCCGACAAGTTCGAGAACCTGGGCGCCCAGATGGTCCGTGAAGTCGCCTCCAAGCAGAACGACATCGCCGGCGACGGCACCACCA
>JAKANG010000333.1 GCA_021812505.1 Pseudomonadota bacterium | reverse complement strand
TGCTCGGCATGCGCACCAGCGCCCGCATCCGCGCGCCGGTCGGGCCGGGGATGAGGTCGAAGGCCAGGGTCAGGCCGAGATTGGGGATGAAGGGGAAGGGATGGGCCGGATCGACCGCGAGCGGCGTCAGCACCGGAAAAATATGCTGGAAGAAATGGTCGTCGAGCCAGATTCGCTCCGCCTTCCTGAGCGTCGCCGGATCGACGAAGAAGACGTTTTCCGCCTTCAGCAACTCCTCCAACCGGCGCCACAGCTTGGCCTGGGTCTGCGCCAGTTCGGAGACGCGGGCGTTGATGAGGGGCAGTTGCTCCTCGGGCAACAGGCCGTCGTCGGAGGGCGTCTCCACGCCGCTGCGGACCTGCCCGCTGATGCCAGCGACCCGGACCATGAAGAATTCGTCGAGATTATTCGCCGAGATCGACACGAAGCGCACGCGCTCCAGCAGCGGATGGCTGGCGTTGGCGGCTTCCAGCAGCACCCGGCGGTTGAATTCGAGCCACGACAATTCGCGATTGATGAACCTCTTGGGCGAAGCGCGCAAGGCTTCGCCGCTCAGCGGCTCATCGCTTTCCAGCCGTGTCGCCGCTTCCATGATTTCGGTCGCCTCGGTCATGTTTCCTCGTCGCCTTTTCCGGCCCGTCCCGGGACTCTTCTCCTGACAGGATTCGCCCCGACGCGGCGATCCGTCAATGATCCTCGTCATGATCGCCCCACGCGGCGAGCAATTCGCCGGCGAGCGCGCGGGTGACCGGGCGGCGACGCGCCAGACCTTCGGCGTCGAGCGCCGCGACGATCGCCCGCGCCGCGGCGAAGGAGCGGTCGAGCCGCAAGGCGAGATAATCGATGAGATTGGCGTCGACCTTGATCTGCCGGTCCTGAAACAATTTGACCAGAATCGCGCGCAGAAAAGCCTCGTCCGGCTCCTGGATCGCCACGATCGGCGCCCTCCGCAGGCGCGAAAGCAGATCCCTGGTGCGCAGCCCCCAGGCGTCCGGCGGCTTCCGCGCGGTGATCAGCAGGAAGGTTCCGCGCTCGATCGCCAGATTGATGAGATGGAACAATTCCTTCTCGCGCAAGTCGTTCTCGGGCAAGCGCGGACGGTCCGCGTCCTCGACGAGCAGCGCCGGCGCCTTGACCAGATCGGGCAGCGCGGCGAGGTCGAGCTTTTGGGCCGGGACGACGGTCGCGGCGGCGCGGCGCGCCCAGATCGCGCCAAGATGACTTTTCCCCGCCCCCGGCGGGCCGGTCAGAACCAGCAGGCGATGAGGCCAGTCGGGCCATAATCCCAGCAGCGCCAGGGCCTCGCTGTTGGACGGCGCGGCGAGAAAATCCTCCTCGGCGTAATTCGGCCGATGCGGCAGGTCGAGCGGCAATTGCCGGATCATGCGGAGCCGAGACCTATGCCGCTGAACAGGGCGCTCTGCTTGTACCGCTTCACCGCGAAGCGGATCAGCACGCCCATCGCGGCGGCGAGCGGCACGGCGAGAATCATGCCTGTGAACCCCATCAGGCTGCCGAAGGCGAAAAGCGCGAAAATGAGCCAGACGGGATGAAGCCCGACCGACTCGCCCACGAGCTTGGGCGAGAGCACATTGCCCTCCAGGAACTGGCCCGTGCCGACGACCAGCAGCGCCAGTCCCAAAAGGCCGAGATGCGGCCAGCCCTGGACCAAAGCGACGACGATCGAAAAGACCAGGGCGACCGTCGAGCCGACATAGGGGATGAAGCTCAGGAATCCCGCCGAAATGCCGATGAAAAAGCCGAAATTCAGCCCGATCAGGGTAAGGCCGAGCCCATACCACGTCCCCAGGAACAGGCAGACCAGCGACTGCCCACGCAGAAAACCGGCGAGCGCGCGATCGATGTCGCCGGCAAGCGTGAAGGCGGTGGCGCGATAGCGCGGCGGGATCAGGCTGCGAAGGTTCGACACCATTTCCGGCCATGACAGCAGGAGATAGAAGGTCAACACCGGCGTCACCACGACCAGGGCGATGATCCCGACCAGAGCCTGCCCGCCGCTCCACAGCGAGCGCAGGAAATTCCCGAGATATTGCGTGCCCTGCCCGACAAAGCCGCCCAGCGCCTTTTGCAGTTCGTCGGCGCTGGCGGGCAGATCCACGCCGTATTTCTTGAGCCAGTCGCCGCCGGAATTCTGCATCAGGCTGGCGATTTCGCCGGCAATCAGGCTTTGCAGCTTGTTGGCGTAATCCGGCAGGGATTCGGCGAAGCCAACGAGCTGCCGGCCGAGGATCGGGCCCAGGGTGAAGATCAGGACGGCGTTCAGGATCAGAAAGATCGCGAGAATGACAAGGGTTGCCGAAAGGCGGTTCAGCCCGAGCCTCTGCAGGCGCGTCACCACCGGATCAAGCACATAGCCCAGCGCCAACGAAGCGACGAAGGGCGCGAGCACATTGGCGAACAAATAGCCAAAAACGCCGACGAGAACCAGCACGGCCAGCCAGAAAGCGATCTGCCACTCAATGCGCATGGATCGCGCTCCCCCCAGCCTTTCAGTGGCGCACATCCGCATCCCAAAAGTCTTCCCGATTTCGGGGACAGGCGCTCAGGCGCTCATATGCGTCATCCAGCGCCTGAAATAGGCTGCGAGCGAGGCCAAGGTCAATGCCGCGACGGCCCATTGCGCGGCCGTCGCCCAAAAGCCGAGCGGCCAGCCGAAAGCGAGCGCGGCGAGCAAGGCCGCGACAAAGCCGATCTGGGCGAACGTATTGGCCTTGGAGATCGCCAGAGGCTGGATTTCCATCGGCCGGTCGAGCAGCCAGGACAGAATGACCGCGCCAATGATCATCACGTCGCGCGAAACGACGAGCAGCGCCAAGGCCATCGGCAGCTCCTCGACGATCGCGAGGGTGATGAAATCGCATATCAGCAGGGCCTTGTCGGCGATGGCGTCGAGATAGGCGCCAAGCTCCGAGCGAAGATCGAAGCGCCGGGCGACCCAGCCGTCGAGCGCGTCGGAAACGCCGGCGACGAGGAAGACCGCCAAGGCCTCGGGCCAGCGCCGCCCGGCGATCATGTCGACGCTGACCGGAACCAGCGCCAGCCGTCCGAGGCTGATGAGATTGGGCAGGAAGGCGAACCATTTTTTGTTCATGAGGGATGACGTGCTTGGTCGCGGCCGGACCGCGATTATAGAACCGGCCCGAAAAGTCCGGCAAGTTCGGCGGGAGCCGGATGAGATCTCGGCTTGAATGCGGGACGAATTCCAGTCCTGGCCCGATTGGCCGCTCTTCCCTGGACACGGACCTACGCGCTAGGCCGTAGACTCATAACGCTTTCATCCAGATGCGCGCGGCGGCGAGTTTGATCGCGGCGAGGAAGTTCAACG
>JAKANG010000332.1 GCA_021812505.1 Pseudomonadota bacterium | reverse complement strand
GCCTTCGGCGACGACGCGGTCTATCTTGAAAAATATCTCGAAAAGCCGCGCCATATCGAAATCCAGATTCTCGGCGACGGCCAGGGCCGCGCCGTCCATGTCGGCGAACGCGACTGTTCGCTCCAGCGCCGCCACCAGAAGGTGCTGGAAGAGACGCCCTCGCCCGCGTTGAACCAGGACCAGCGCAACCACATCGGCGAGATCTGCGCCGAGGCCATGCGCAAGCTGCGCTATTCGGGCGCCGGAACCATCGAATTCCTCTATGAGAACGGCGAATTCTTCTTCATCGAGATGAACACCCGCATCCAGGTCGAGCATCCGATCACCGAAATGATCTCCGGGCTCGACCTGCTCGTGGAGCAGATCAAGATCGCCAGCGGCGCGCCGCTGAGCTTCACCCAAGCCGATCTCGAATTGCGCGGCCACGCCATCGAATGCCGCGTCAACGCCGAGAACCCGGCGACCTTCCGCCCCTCGCCCGGCAGGATCCTATACTACCACCCTCCAGGCGGCGTCGGCGTGCGCGTCGATTCGGCGGTCTATCAGGGCTATACGATTCCGCCGTACTACGATTCTCTGGTCGGCAAGCTGATCGTGCAGGGGCGCACCCGCATCGAGGCGCTGATGCGCCTGCGCCGCGCCCTCGACGAGTTCATCGTGGACGGGATCGACACGACCCTGCCTCTGTTCCGCGCTCTGGTGCGCAACGCCGACATCCAGGACGGCGCCTATGACATCCATTGGCTGGAGAATTTCCTGGCCAAGGGCGGCATGGAAAGCTGAGTGAAGGTCGCCGCCGTCCTTCTCACCCTGTTCGCGCTCGTCGGCGCGGCGTTCTGGCTTTTCGGCGCCTCGGCGTCGACCCCCGCCCTGATCGCCGGCCTGCCCGACGACGGCATGCGCGGCGCGCCCTGCCCGGCGCGCACGATCGCCGAGGAAAAGGCCTGGCTGAAACATGGCGTCCCGCCGCCCGCCGCGCTGGCGCGGAAATTGCGCCAAAATTTTCCGCTCGGCTCGGACGCGGGCGCGCTGGAGGCTTTGTTGACGGCCCAAGGGTTCGAATTGTTCCCGCCCTGCCCCAATGACGAGAGCGTCTTCGGCGCCCGCTGGCTCAGCCGGCGCTGGGGCGAGCCCGACGCCTATGTTTTCTGGCGCGCCGACGACGCCGGGAAGCTGACCTTCCTCGACGGGCAGGTCAGCCGGACGCCGTGAGGTCTTCCCGCCCCCGAGACCGGATCGCGCTTGAGACGCGGGCGCGAAAAGCCTAGACGAAAGCGATCGCAACTTCTCGCTGGCGGCCATGACCACCTCCGATTCGACCGAAAACTTGCTGGCCCGCATCGCCGAGGCGCTGGAGCGTCTGAGCCCGCCTACGCCCTCCCGCCCCGATTTCGCCGCCGCCGACGCCTTCGTCTGGCGCGCGGAGGCCGAAACGCTGGCTCCCGTGAAAAAGGTCAGCCGGGTTGACGTGGGCCTGTTGCGCGGGGTCGACTATCTGCGCGACCAGCTTTTGGGCAACACCGAGCGATTCGCGCGCGGACTACCGGCCAATAATGTGCTGCTGTGGGGCGCGCGCGGCATGGGCAAATCGTCACTGGTCAAGGCCGCCCACGCCGAAGTCAACGCCCGGCTGGGCGGGACGCGGGATTGCTTCGGCCTCAAGCTGATCGAAATCCACCGCGAGGACATCGAATCGCTCCCCGCCCTGATGGCTGTGCTGCGCGATGCCGACGGGCGCTTCATCGTCTTCTGCGACGACCTGTCCTTCGACGGCGGCGACGCCTCATACAAGTCGCTCAAGGCGGCGCTCGAAGGCGGGGTCGAGGGGCGGCCCGCCAATGTCCTGTTCTACGCCACCTCCAACCGCCGCCATCTCCTGCCGCGGGAGATGATGGACAACGAACGCTCCACCGCGATCAATCCAGGCGAGGCGGTCGAGGAAAAGGTCTCGTTGTCGGATCGTTTCGGGCTATGGCTCGGCTTTCACAAATGCAGCCAGGACGATTACCTCGCCATGGTCTTCGGCTATGTCGACCACTATCAGCTTTCGGCGCCGGAGGAGCGGATTCGGACCGAGGCGCTGGAATGGGCGATCACCCGCGGGTCTCGTTCGGGCCGCGTGGCGTTCCAATATATCCAGGATCTCGCGGGAAGGCTCGGGCGCGGGCTGGACGGCTAGCTCGCTTTCTTCCGGCTGCTCCGCGTTGCGCCGTGCGTCGCGCTCTTGCGCGCCGTCGACCTTGCCCTTTCGAGATCGCCGCGGGCGCGCGTTTCAAGCGCCGCGCGTATTTCACCCTGGATCGCCGGAAGCTCGCCCTTCAAACGGTCGCGTTCGTCCATGGCCGCGCCGAGTTCGCCCAGAATATTGTCGTAAAAAGCCGCGAGTCCGGGCAAGGGATCGCCGCGCCCATCCTCGAGAAGCGCCTTGAGCCGCTCGGCTTCGGCAAGGCGGGCTTTGACGCGTTCGCGATGGCGCCGCTGCTTTTCGGCGCCAGTGAGAGGCCGAGTGCCAATTTGACGCATAATTCTGTCGGTCTATGTGCTGTTTTGCTAGGATTTCGTCACGATTAGGCCGCAATCAAGAGTGCGTCAACCGCAGGACTCACGCGGCGATGATCAAAGTCCGCGTCTTTTGGCGGCGCCGTTTGAGATAAATAATTTTTATTTTCAATGCCTTATGCCGCACCCTCGTCCTGCGTATCCATTTTCGCCAATTTTTCATAAAAATCACAATTTTTTGCATTGCCAATAAACAATTATTTCGAGCCTTGGCCGGGGCCTGTTGCGAATTTTCCTTTTCGGCCTTTTCAATCGGATTCTTCGCTGCTATACGGCGCCCATCGCAAGCGCGATCCCTGATAGCTCAGCCGGTAGAGCAAGCGACTGTTAATCGCTGGGTCGCAGGTTCGAGTCCTGCTCAGGGAGCCACTTTTCCCCTCGGTCGCGCGAACCGCGTTCCTGAATTGGCAAGTACGCGCTGATTCCGATCGTCCGGGGAGTGCATGATTTACGACAATATGTTCGGCGCGCCGCCGCCGGAACTCGCCGAAACCGCCCCCGGCGCGCGCAAATTCTCGCCTCTGGCTCCAGGGGCCAGCGACCTTTCAGGCGATCTGGCCGCCACCCCGCCCGGCGCGCTCGCCAATTTCGTCCTGCTCGCCCCGCCCGGCGCCGTCGAGCGCCGCGCCACGCTCGCCCTCGCGTTGCGGGCGCTTGCGCCCGGCGCGCCTTTTATGGTCATGGCGCCCAAGGACAAGGGCGGCGGCCGAATCGCCAAGGAACTTGCCGAACTCGGCTGCCCGAGCGTGGAAAGCTCGAAACGCCACCATCGGCTGTGCGCCGCGAAGGCCCAGGGCGACG
>JAKANG010000331.1 GCA_021812505.1 Pseudomonadota bacterium | reverse complement strand
TCTTTCATCGGCGACGCCGAAGCTGAACTCCTTGACGATCGGCAATGACGCCTCACTCAACAACAACACCAATGCCGTAACGCTCGTATTGGACGCCGGCGCCAGCCTGACAACGACCGGCGCGATTTCGATCGCCCTATATGGAACGATCGAAGGCCAGGGCTCGATCAACGCGGGAGGCGGTTTCAACATCGTCAATGCCGGCGCCGGCACGCCGCATATCCTCGCGGGGACCGCGCATGCCGGCGGCGCGCTCGATCTTACCGGCGCAATCGCTTATGGCATTGCGCTTGGATTTGCGAACACATCCAAGGCGACGACGCTGAAGCTCGAAAGCGCCAACAGTTTCAGCTCGATCGCCATCACCGCCAAAAATCAGACCCTTGAACTTGGCGCATCGGCGAATGTCACTTTCAACAGTCTCGAAAGCATCGCCGGGGGCTCCATCGTGCTCGACGGCTCCACTTTGACCGCGGCCAATGGCGTCGCCCTGAGTTCGAGCGCGGCGCTGACCGGAACCGGCATAGTCCAAGGAAATATCACCGGCCAAGGCGCGATCACGGCGTCCGGCGGAACGCTCACCCTGACCCAGGCTGTAGGCAATGATGCAAGTGGGCAGACCAGCCTCGTTATCGGCAGCGGCTCTACCTTGCTCCTCACGAGCGCCTATGGAATAGGCGCGTCCGGTTCGGTGGAGCCAACCCTGACGTTCCAGGGAACGGGCGACATCTTCCAGGCTTCCAACATCTACATTGGCAATATCTATATCGGGACGATTACCGGATTTGCGGCAGGCGACTATATCAAGCTGGGCTCGTTCGGTTCAGGCGACAAGCTCGTCTACAGCGCAAGCGCCCCCAACCAGATCAAGATCACCGACGCCGGCGGCTACAATTCTCAAACCTTTACTTTCGCTTCAAGTACGGTCGCCAGTCAGGTCCAGCTGAGCCAGCAAACGGTCAATGGGCAGACCATCGATCTCCTGACGATCTGCTTCATGTCCGGAACCATGATCCGCACGGCGGCGGGCGAGGTTCCTGTCGAGTCGCTGGAGCGCGGCGATCTGGTGCTGACTGCCGAGGGCGAGGCGCGGCCGGTCGTCTGGATTGGCCGGCAGACCATCGCCTCACGATTCGCCAATCCGCTGCGCAACTGGCCGATCCGCGTGGCCGCCGGCGCGATTGCTGATAATGTTCCCTGCCGCGATCTGCTCGTGTCGCCGGAGCACGCCCTGCTGGTCGGCGACATCCTCGTCCATGCCGGTGCGCTCGTGAACGGAACCACGATCCGGCGCGAGAGCCATGTGCCCGAGACCTTCGTCTACTACCACGTCGAACTCGACGATCATTCCCTGATCCTGGCCGAGAATGTCCCGGCGGAAACGTTCGTGGACAATGTCGATCGCCGGCATTTCGACAATTGGGCCGAGCACCAGGAAATGTTCCCCGACGGACGGGCGATCGAGGAATTGCCTTTTCCGCGCGCCAAGGCGCGCCGGCAGGTTCCGATGGCCATGCGCCGCGCGCTCGAGGCGCGGGCGGCGGCGCTCTTTCACGGCGTCGCGGCGGCCAAAGCTCGATGATCGCGTCTTGTCGCGATCATCGAAGTCCTTCGCGTCGGCTCGACGTCACATTCGCTCCCGGCCAGTCCTCGTTCATGAGGACCGGCTTGAACCTTCGCCAACCTCGATCCTCTGGAGAGCCGCCGACCTGTATGGCCGCTGTTCATTCGCGACGCGCCCCGCCTTCAATCCTTGCGCCAGACGAAGAGCGAACTGAGCGTGTAGTTCCAAACCGATCCCATGATCACGCCGGCTAGCGCCGAGACCAAGACCGCATGCTCGATGTTGTATAGCCAGGCGGCGACGCCGACATTGGCGATCGATCCAAAGGCGCAGACGGCATAAAAATAGAGCAGCCCGCGCAGGAGCGGCCAGAAGCCCTTCAACTGGGCATCGCGGTAGGTGATCAGGTTGTTGACATAAAAATTGCTGGTCATCGCCACGACGACGGCGATGCTCTGCGCCACCGGAAAGGTCATGCCCGGCGCCGCCATGGCGGCGTTGACCGTCAACAGATGGATCGCGACGCCGCTCAGGCCAACCAGGGCGAAAAAGATGAAACGCACAGGAATGCGGCCGCCGCTGACCTTGTTGAGCAGCAGCCCGAGGAAGTCCAGCCCGACCTTGATGTCGAATTTCGATTCGCCCGCCAGCCTTTCACGGAACATATAGCCGACCTCCTCGATCTTCAGCGGCTTTCGCGCCGAGGCGACAATATCCGCGAGGATCTTGAAGCCGGTGGGCGCGAGCATCGGCGCGCAATTCTCGACGATTTCTCGCCGCACCATGAAGAAACCACTCATGAGGTCTGAAAAATCCGCGCGCAAGGCTTTTTTCGCCAGAACGGTCGCAAAGCGGCTGATCGCGGCGCGGCGCGCCGTAAAGCCGCCCTCGTCCGACCCGCCATCGACATGCCGGCTGCCCACAACCAGATCCGCCCCGGCGCGGATCTTCGCCAGCATTTGCGGCAGGATGCGCTCGTCATGCTGGAGATCGGCGTCCATCACCGCGACGATCGGGGCGCTGGAGGCGAGCATCCCCTCGATGCAGGCGCCGGCGAGCCCGCGCCGGTTGACCCGCCGCAGGCAGCGCACGCGCGGGTCTTCCTGCGCGATCTCCTTGGCCAGCGCGGACGTGCCGTCCGGACTGTTGTCGTCCACGACGATCATTTCCCACTCGACACCCGCGAGCGCGGCCTCCACACGTCGGATCAACTCGCGCAGATTGCCGCTTTCATTGAAGGTTGGAATGACGAGACTGAGTTCGGCGGGCAAGAGAGGGCTTTCAAGCAGGGCTTTTTCTTCCTGGGCCAAATCTGTTAGCTGGAAAGCCTCGCTCAGTACAGCCGCCTTTTCGGCGCCGCAACTGATGTGCATGGTCCCCGGCGGGCCCGCGCGCCCGCCTTCATGACAAAACCGGAAAACAGGCGGCTGAATGAACAGGACTTTGCCGGATGACGTGAGCGCGGCGCCCCGCGCCGGCGGATCGGCGGAACGCAGGACCGCGCTCCTCATTCTGGGCCTGCTCGCGCTGCGATTTCTTTTCGCCGCCGCGACGGGGCTCGGCGTGGATGAATCGTACACGGTGGCGACCGCCCGCGTCCTGACCCTGAGCACGTTCGACCACCCGCCGCTCGCCTGGTGGATCGTCCATTTCGCCGGCGCCTGGCTCGGCGAAAGCGCCCTTGCCCTGCGCGCGCCCTTCGTTTTGTTGTCGGGCCTCACGAGCTGGCTGCTTTTCGTCCTGACGCGACGCCTGTTCTCGGCCGAGGCGGGCTTCTACGCCGTGCTCACCCAGGCGATG
>JAKANG010000330.1 GCA_021812505.1 Pseudomonadota bacterium | reverse complement strand
GGCCGAGGGGCGGCTGGACATCGCCTTCGTGAACCATTCCTTCCATCATCCCTACCGGCCGGCGATCGCCGACGCCCATAATTTTCTGCTCGTTCCCGGCGTGGACATGAACGAGGAAATCCTCGATGTCGAACGGCTCCTGATCGCCAATGGCGAGGTTCCGAGCGTCTTCTTCCGCTTCCCCGGATTGATCTCGGACCGCGCCTCGATGGGCGCCGTGCGCGAGGCCTGGTTGATCCCGGTCGGCGCCGACGCGTGGCTCGCCCTGACGGAAGCGGCCCCGCCCGGCGCGATCATCCTCGTCCATCCCAACGGAAACGAGCCTTTCGGCCTCGATGTCTACGGCCGGCTGCGCCGCGAGGGCCGCTTGCCGAAACCCTTCCGCCCGCTTGTCGAGGCGCCATAAAAAAGGACCCGAAACGCGGGTCCTTCGAAGGGTTTCACGCCCCTGATGAGGTCAGCCGCACACGACAATTCTCTTCTTCTTGGCCGCGTGTCCGGATTTGTCGCCGATCGGACGGGAGTCGCTGTAATCGTGCGGATTCAGCGAGCATTGATCGACGCGCGCCCCGACCTCCTCCTGCGGAGCGCTTTCCACTGCGACGGCGAGAACGATCGGCGTCGGCCTCGGCGCGACGGCGAGTTTCGGCTTGACAGGATGGGCGGCGGCAACCGCCAGACCCAAACCGAGCGCCAGAACGAAACCGAAGCGGAACAGCTGCCGATCCAAACCTCGCATGGCCAAATCCTCCGTGATGGCCAACCAACAGCCTTTCAACGCAGGGACCGCGAAAAGGTTTCAGAAAAAATTTGCCAGTTGCTCATTTGCAACGAATTTTAAACCATTATGCTCGCCGTCGCGCGACTCAGCGAGGGACGGAGCAATCGGATGACGTCAGCATCTCCCGACCGAAGGCTCGAAGATCCGGCCCGGGCCATCCAGAATCGCGGCTGGGCGATCGTCTACGACGCCCAGGCGACGCGCGTGATCGGCTATTCGGCCAATCTCTCCGCGCTTGCGCCAGAGCGTGCGGACCACGACTTGCGCGGGCTCGCGCTCCGCGACCTGCTGGGTTCGGAAACCTCGCACAGCCTGCGCAACGCCTTGTCGCGCTCGGCTCTGGGGCCGCGCCCGGCTCTCCTGCCGCGCCTGCCGATCGCGGGCCGGGCGGGGCTGTTCGATTTCGCGGTCCATGCGGCGGGGGAGCTGACCGTCATCGAGATCGAAACTGCGGCCAAGGCCGATCCTTTCGCCCTTGACCGCGCCCGCGCCCTCATCGACCGGCTCGTCCAGGCGAAAGACCTCGAAAGGCTGCTGCAAACCGCCGCACGGCTCGTCCATTCGCTTCTGCAATGGGATTGCGTCACCGTCCTTCGCCTCGCGCCCGACGGAGCGACCCGCGTCCTTGCCCAGCACCGCCGCGCGGACTGGCCGGACGCCGAGGCCGGCGCGGCATTGTTTGGCGCCTTTCCGCCGCAAGCGCGGGCGCTCTATGGCGCCGATCAGCGCTTTCTCGCCGACGCGGCGTCGGCGCCCGTCGTCATGGTCGGCGAGGCTCCGGCGGAGACACATTGGGCGCAAGTGCAGGCCGCGACCGCCGACGAAGCCGCGCGCGCCGCGCAAGCGGGTTTCAAGGCCCTGTTTTCGCTGCCGATCATGGTCGACGGCAAATCATGGGGCCTGCTGGTCGCACACGATCGCGCGGCGCGCAGCCTGGCCATGGATGAGCGCGCCGTCTTCGACCTTTTCGGCGATGTCCTTTCGCTTTCCGTGCAATCCGCGCTCTGGCGGCCGGCGGCGGAGGAATTCCACCGCACCCACGCGCTCTGACGTCAGGCGGCCGCGCCGCAGCACTTCTTGTATTTCTTGCCCGAGCCGCAGGGGCAGGGGTCGTTGCGGCCCGGTTGCGGCCCGAGCACGATCGTTTCCCCCTTGACCGACAATTCCTTGGCGAAGCGCCAGCGGCCCTGGGCGTCGCGACGGAACAGCGACCGCTCGCGATGGGTCAGTTTCTTGTTGTCGCGGGTGAAATGGGCGGCGAAGTTCACCTCGCCGGTCTGGTCGTTCTCCATGCCCGCTTCGGTTGACAGGATTTCCAGGCCCAGCCATTCCGACTTTTTCGCCCAGTCGGTGGTCGCGGCGCGATCGAAATCGGTGCGCTGGTCTTCGGCGAGCGTCTCAAAGAGATAGTCGACGTCGGCCTTGGCGAAGGCGCTGTAGCGCGAGCGCATCAGCGTTTCCGCGGTCGGCGCGTCTTTGGCGCGGGCGAGATAGGGTCCGCAGCAGGCCGCGAAGGACAGCTTGTCCGTGGCTGTGGCGCGGCAAGGGCAGACGTCGTCGGCGGACGCGCCCTGGGGAAGGAATTGTTGGGTTGCGTTTTCCTGAGTCATGGCGCGGCTTTTAGCCGATTTCGCGCGTCATGCAATGGCGCCGGCGGTCATTTCGCCTTGGCGAATTCCTCGATCACCAGTTCGCCAAAGGGCGATGGCGCGGCCGGCGGGGGCTCCGCCTCGGCGGGCTGGACGATGGGCGGGGCGGGCGGCGGGAGTTCGGCGTCCGGCGGCGACGGGGCGGCGGGCGCTTCTGCCGCCGGCGCGACATTGTCGCTCGGCTTGTCCACCTTGGGAACTGGCCCGTGATAGAAGCCGAGCTTGGCGGCTTCGGCCTTGTCGACGCAGGTCTTCTTCGATTTCCAGAAGATCTGGCCGCGCGGACAGTCCGAAGCGAAGGCTGGCGCCGCGCCGAGCAGGAGAGCAAGGCACAAGACCGCGCCCGGCTTTTTTCCGAAGCCGGGTCGCAAAAGGGAAATGAAGAAGTGTCTTCTCATTCCTTCCAAAGCCGCGCCTGTGGGTTTCCCAGATAAACATCGGTTTGTTGCAAGCGCAAATGACCGAAATAAGGCCGAGGAGGGCGGCCTGTCTTACCGCTCGGGCTTGCCTTTTCGCGGCGTGGGCCGCATAGGGCGCTGCAAATCCTTCTCTCCAACGACGAGTCATCCTCATGGGTTTCAAATGCGGCATTGTCGGCCTGCCCAATGTCGGCAAATCGACCTTGTTCAACGCGCTGACGCAGACCGCCGCGGCGCAGGCCGCCAATTATCCCTTCTGCACCATCGAGCCCAATGTCGGCGACGTCGCCGTGCCCGACAACCGGCTTGAGGCGCTGGCGAAAATCGCCGGCTCGAAGGAGATCATCCCGACCCGCCTGACCTTCGTCGACATCGCCGGCCTTGTGCGCGGCGCCTCCAAGGGCGAGGGCCTGGGCAACCAGTTTCTCGCCAACATCCGGGAATGCGACGCCATCGCCCATGTCGTGCGCTGCTTCGAGGATGGCGACATCACCCATGTCGAAGGCGGGGTCGATC
>JAKANG010000329.1 GCA_021812505.1 Pseudomonadota bacterium | reverse complement strand
CGACCGCGAGGCGCAGGAAGGTCGAGGGCATGAACTGGGTATTGCCGAAGGCGCCCGCCCAGGAGCCGTTGAATTCCTCCAGCTTGACGTCGCCATGGCCTAGGATTTTCAGCGCCGCGAGCAATTCGCCATGGAAATAGCCGGAGCGGCGGTTGGGCGTGCAGGCCAGAGTGGTGAGCGACTGAATGATTGGCCGGCCGCCGAAACTGCGGCCGAAATCGGATTCGACGCCCCAGACGGCGATCAGCGCCGGCGCGTCGACGCCGAAACGATGCTGGGCCGCCAGCGCCGCCTGACGATATTGGGCGAAACGCTCCCGTCCGTCGCGCACGCGCTCGTCATCGACGAGGCCGGCGATATAATCCCAGATCGGGGTCGAAAATTCCGGCTGGGCGCCGAGAAAGCTCACAGCGTCATTGGGTTGCAGATTGTCCAGCGCGCGCGAAAGCGTGGCCTGGGAAACGCCCTCGGCCGCCGCCTGCGCCTTGATGGTCTGCTTGCACGAGGCAAAATCGGCGCGGGCCGTCTGGCTGAGCGCAAGAACGAGCGAAAGAGCGAAAATTCCGGACTTCATGGCCGGAATCTAGCGTGATTCTCGGCCATGCAGAACTGAAAACATCAGATCCACGGACGGGCGCTGGCCATTTTCGATTCGAAATCAGCGATTTTCGGCGCCTTCGCCAAGGTCAGGCCGATGTCGTCGAGCCCTTCGAGCAGGCAAGCTTTTCGATGCGGATCGATGTCGAATTTGACCACGCCGCCGTCGGGACCACGAATTTCCTGGGCTTCGAGGTCGATCGTGAGCGTCGCGTTGGCGCCGCGCTCGGCGTCGTCCATCAGCTTGGCCAGGTCTTCCTTCGACACTTTGATCGGCAGGATGCCGTTCTTGAAACAATTATTGTAGAAAATATCGGCGAAACTGGTCGAGATGATCGCGCGAATGCCGAAATCCAGCAGGGCCCAGGGCGCGTGCTCGCGCGAGGAGCCACAGCCGAAATTGTCCTCGGCCACCAGGATCTGCGCCTTGCGATAGGCCGGCTTGTTGAGAACGAAATCCGGGTTTTCCGATCCATCCTCGCGATAGCGCATTTCCGAAAACAGGCCCTTGCCGAGACCGGTGCGATGAATCGTCTTCAGATATTGCTTCGGGATGATCATGTCCGTGTCGATATTGGTGATCGGCAGCGGCGCGGCGACCCCGGTCAATTTGGTGAATTTTTCCATATTTCTTGCCTGATCTCTTGTCTGCTGTCGACGCCGGACCGGCGTTTCGGCCTTGGGTTTAACAAAGGGCGGAAAATGGGGCAATCATTCGGCTTCACGCTCGATACGCTCCATATCGGCGTCGGACAGGCCAAAATGATGCCCGATTTCATGCACCAGAACATGTCGGATCAGGTCGCCCAAGGTCTCCTCGCCCTCGGCCCAGACATCGAGGATCGGACGGCGGAAGAGATAGACCATATTGGGGAATTGCCCAGTCTGAACGCCTTGGCTCTGGGCGAGGCCCAGACCGCGAAACAGGCCGAGCAATTCGAATTCGGAACTGGCGTCGAATTCGTCGAGGATTTCCTCGTCGGGGAAATCCTGGACCCGGATGATCAGCCCTTCGCAGCCCAGCCGAAAATGCTCCGGCAAGCCGCGAAAGGCGGCGTCGGCGAGCGCCTCGAAATCATGGAGCGAGGGCGCGGCGCGTGAGGTCCAGTCCCACGGCGGCGGGCGCATGCTCGCCATCAGCCCGCCGTCCCCGTCGCCACATTGAGCGCCAGTTTCGGCGGCCGCGCCAAGGTCTGGAAGACCACGCAATAACGCTCAGTCAGCTTGACCAGCGAATCGATCCGCTCCTGCGGCTCATCCGTGTCGAGATCGAAAAACAGGCGAATTTCGCCGAAACCGACCGGGGCGTCCCTGGCGACGCCGAGCGTGCCGCGAAAATCGAGATCGCCCTCGGCGCGCACCACGCCGCCCCCGAGGCGAAAGTCCAGCGCCGTCGCCACCGCCTTGAGCGTGACGCCCGCGCAGGCGACGAGGGCCTCCAGCAGCATGTCGCCCGAACAGGCCTGCAAGCCGGTCCCGCCGGTCGCTGGGTGAAGCCCCGCCTCGACCAGGGCGCGCGAGGTCTCGACCTTGCAGGCGAGGCCATCGCCGGAGAGATCGCCCCGCGCCGTCAAGGTCACCAAGGCGGCCTCGGCGTCCGCCTTGTATTTGTCCTTCAGAGGCGCCTGAAGGGCGCGCAGTTCATTGGCGTCCATCGGGCTTTCCCTCTCACTTCAGGGTGCGAACATCGACAAAATGGCCGGCCACCGCCGCCGCCGCCGCCATGGCGGGCGAGACGAGATGCGTGCGGCCCTTGAATCCTTGGCGGCCTTCGAAATTGCGGTTGGAGGTCGAGGCGCAGCGCTCGCCCGGGGCCAGCCGGTCGGGGTTCATCGCCAGACACATCGAGCAGCCCGGCTCGCGCCATTCGAAGCCAGCGGCCAAAAACACCTTGTCCAGGCCCTCGGCCTCGGCCTGGGCCTTGACCAGCCCTGAGCCCGGCACGACCATGGCGTTGACATGGCGCGCGACCTTTCGGCCTTCGGCGATCTGGGCCGCGGCGCGCAAATCCTCGATCCGGCCATTGGTGCAGGAGCCGATGAAGACGCGGTCGATCTTGATGTCGGTCGGCTTTTCGCCGCCCTTGAGGCCCATATAGTCCAGAGCGCGCTGAATTTTGGCGCGCTGGGCTTCGGTTTTGCCGGCTTCGACAGTCGGGACGACGCCGTCGATGGCGATGACGTCCTCGGGGCTGGTGCCCCAGGTGAGGACCGGCGGGAGATTCGAGGCGTCGAGTTCGACCACCGCGTCATAATGGGCGCCCGGATCGCTCTTGAGTTGGCTCCAGTAATGCAGGGCGCGCTCCCAGGCCTCGCCCTTCGGCGCCTTGGGGCGGTTTTTCAGATAATCGAAGGTTTTCTGATCCGGCGCGATCAGGCCGGCGCGGGCGCCCGCCTCGATCGACATGTTGCACACCGTCATGCGGCCTTCCATCGACAGGTTTTCGATGGCCTCCCCGGCATATTCGATGACATAGCCGGTGCCGCCAGCGGTGCCAATCTTGCCGATGATCGCCAGCACGATGTCCTTGGCGGTCACGCCCTCGCCGAGCCGGCCGTTGACCTTGACCAGCATGTTCTTGGCCTTCGCCTGGATCAGGGTCTGGGTCGCCAGCACATGCTCGACCTCCGAGGTGCCGATCCCATGGGCCAAGGCTCCGAAGGCGCCGTGTGTCGAGGTATGGCTGTCGCCGCAGACGATGGTCGCGCCCGGCAGGGTGAAGCCTTGTTCGGGGCCGATGATATGGACGACGCCCTGACGGCGGTCATGT
>JAKANG010000328.1 GCA_021812505.1 Pseudomonadota bacterium | reverse complement strand
GCATATTGCCGCTGAGGAGGCCAAGCTCAACCACGGGGCAGAGGTCCTTGATGAAGCGTGCGTCCGAGGTGCCGCCGCCGGTCGAGAGTTCCGGGCGCCGGCCAGTGACGTCGGCGACGGCCTGCGACACGAGATCGGTGAAGGGCCCGCGCTGCGTCAGGAAAGCGACGGCGTTGCAGGGATCGAAGCTCAATTCGAAATTTTCCGGCGGACGCGCGGATTCGAGCCGGCGACGTATCTCGGCCTTTAATGTTTCGGGGGTCCACAGGTCATTGAAGCGGATGTTGAACCGCACCCGCGCTTCGCCGGGAATGACATTGGTCGCCTCATTGCCGATGTCGATCGAGGTGATTTCGAGATTGGAGGCCTCGAACCAGTCGGAGCCCCGGTCGAGCGCATCCTGCTTCAGCGCCGCGCACAAAGCCAGCAGGTGGGGAACCGCGTTGTCGGCGCGATGGGGATAGCCGACATGGCCCTGTTTGCCCAAAACCCGCAGGCGGCCGTTGAGCGAGCCGCGGCGGCCGATCTTGATCGTGTCGCCGAGGTCCTGGACGTTGGTCGGCTCGCCGACCACGCAATGATCGAATGTCTCGCCTTTCTCGGCAAGCCATTGCAGCATTTTCACAGTGCCGTTGATGGCGGGGCCTTCCTCGTCGCCGGTGATGAGAAAGCCGATCGAGCCTTTTTTCGGCAGGCCATGTTTTTCGAGAAAAGCGAAAGCCGCGGCGGCGAAGGCCGCGATGCCGCCCTTCATGTCGGCGGCGCCGCGTCCGTAGAGCTCGCCCGAGCGGATTTCGC
The DNA here is from genome assembly GCA_021812505.1 of Pseudomonadota bacterium. The sequence continues at coordinate 2,574 of JAKANG010000328.1, read as the reverse complement.
CCGCGAAAGGATCAAGGGTCCATTTGGCGGGATCGCCGGGCGGGACGACATCGGTATGGCCGGCGAACAGCAGGAACGGCGCGCTGTCGCCGATCCGGGCGTAGAGATTGTCGATGTCCGGCGTGCCGGGTTCGGAAAACGGCAGGCGCTGGACACGAAAGCCCGCGGCGAGGAGTCGGGTCTGCAAGATGTCGAGGGCGCCGGCGTCGGCGGGCGTGACCGAGGGCCGGCGGATCAGGTCCTGGGCCAGCGCGACGCCGGTGCTGGTTTCGCCATCCATGTCAGTCGCGCAAAAGCTCGTTGATGCCGGTCTTGGAGCGGGTTTGGGCGTCCACGGTCTTGACGATGACCGCGCAATAGGTCGAGGGGCCGGGCGTTCCGTCGGGCAGGGGCTTGCCGGGCAGGTTGCCGGAAACCACCACCGAGAAAGGCGGGATATAGCCCATGTGGACCTCGCCGCTCTTGCGGTCCACGATCTTGGTCGAGGCGCCGATATAGACGCCCATCGAAATCACCGAGCCTTCGCCGACGATCACGCCTTCCACGACTTCGGAGCGCGCGCCAATAAAACAATTGTCCTCGATGATGGTCGGGCTGGCCTGGAGCGGCTCCAGCACGCCGCCGATGCCGACGCCGCCGGACAAATGGACATTCTTGCCGATCTGGGCGCAGGAGCCGACGGTGCACCAGGTGTCCACCATGGTGCCGGTGTCCACATGAGCGCCGAGATTGACGAAGCTCGGCAGCAGAACCACGCCCGGCGCGATATAGGCCGAGTGGCGCACGATGCAGCCGGGAACGGAGCGGAAGCCCGCCGCCGCATGGTCCTTGGCGCCCCAGCCTTCGAATTTCGACGGCACCTTGTCGTACCAGGTCGCGGTTCCGGGGCCGCCGGGAACGACGCTCAACTCGTTGAGACGGAAGGACAGCAGCACGGCCTTTTTCAGCCATTGATTGACCGTCCAGGAATTCTTGCCGGTGGCGCCGGGAATCTTTTCCGCCACGCGGACCTTGCCGGAATCGAGCAGGTTCAGCGCCGAATCGACGGCATGGCGGATGTCGCCGCCTGTGTCGGGCGTGATCTTGGCGCGATCCTCGAAGGCGGCTTCGATGATGGTCGCGAGCGCGTGCGGCATGGGCGTTTCCCTAGCTTGAAATTGTTTGGTTCGTGGTTTCGGGCTTTGGCGCCCGGAAGTCAAGGTCGCGGCGAGCCATTGGAAATGAACCGCGGCCATGTTTGATATGCATCAAAGCGCATATGCGCTTCCTGGCAGATACGCGGCTCATCCAAGATATCGTCTCCGTTCTTTCCGCCTTGGCCGAGCCCACCCGCCTTGCCGCGATTCGCCTTCTGTGGGACGGCGAGGAACATTGCGTTTGCGAGCTGATGGGGAAAGTCGAGGCGAGCCAGTCGCGCATGTCGCGGCATATGGCCACACTGAAGATTGCAGGTCTTGTGATCGACCGACGCGACGCGCAATGGGTGCGCTATCGCCGCAATCCGGCCCTGTCGCCTGAAGTCGCCGCCATCGTCGACGCGGTCATGGCCGCCTTGCCGAAGGCCGAGCGGAGGGCGGCATGAGCGTCGAGGCTTCGCATTCGCCGAATGCGGCGCGATCTCCGGTCCTATGGGTGGGCGCGACTGTTGCGGCCGTCGTGCTGTGGTTCGCGCTCTATTGGCGGCTTGAAGATTTTTCCGCCTGGATGGTCGGCTGGCTTCAACTGCCGGCCGGCAGCCACATCGAGGAGGCGGCGCGCTTCTTCGTCTTCGACACGCCGAAAGTGCTGATGCTGCTGGCGCTCGTCGTCTTCGGCATGGGGGTCGTGCGCAGCTTCTTCTCGCCGGAGCGCACCCGCGCCTTGCTGGCCGGCCGCCGCGAGGGCTTCGGCAATGTCGCGGCGGCGACGCTTGGCATCGTGACCCCCTTTTGCTCCTGCTCCGCCGTGCCGCTGTTCGTCGGCTTCGTCTCGGCGGGGGTGCCGCTCGGCGTCACCTTCTCCTTTCTGATCTCGGCGCCGATGGTCAATGAGGTCGCCCTCGGCCTGCTGTTCGCGCTCGTCGGCTGGAAAGTCGCGCTGGTCTATCTGGCTTTCGGCATGATGGTCGCCATCGTCTCCGGCTGGATCATCGGCCACCTCCATCTCGAAGGCTGGCTGGAGGAATGGGTCCGCAACGTTCGGGCCGGCGCGGCGGTCGTCGTCCCCGACCATGCGACGGTCATCGATCGCATCGAGGCGGGGCTTGAGGCGATGCGCGATATCGTCGGACGGGTCTGGCACTGGATCATCATCGGCATCGCCGTCGGCGCCTTCATTCATGGCTACGCGCCGACCGAGCTTCTGGCGTCGATCATGGGCAAGGGGGCGTGGTGGTCGGTGCCGGCGGTCGTGGCGATCGGCATTCCGATCTATTCCAACGCCGCCGGAATCATCCCCGTCGTCGAGGCGCTGCTGGGCAAGGGCGCGGCGCTCGGCACGACGCTCGCCTTCATGATGAGCGTCATCGCTCTGTCCTTTCCGGAAATGGTCATCCTGCGCAAGGTCATGACCACGCGCCTCATCGCGGTCTTCGTC
>JAKANG010000327.1 GCA_021812505.1 Pseudomonadota bacterium | reverse complement strand
CCTCGTCGTCTCCAACGCCTCCTGCACGACCAACTGCCTGTCGCCCGTCGCCAAGGTCCTTCATGACGCCATCGGCATCGAGAAGGGCATCATGACCACCATCCACTCCTATACCGGCGACCAGCCGACGCTGGACACGTTCCACAAGGATCTCTACCGCGGCCGCGCCGCGGCTCTGTCGATGATCCCGACCTCGACGGGCGCCGCCAAGGCGGTCGGCCTCGTCCTGCCGGAACTCAACGGCAAGCTCGACGGCTTCGCGCTGCGCGTCCCGACCCCGAATGTCTCCGTCGTCGATCTCAAGTTCATCGCCAAGCGCGCGACCACCAAGGACGAGGTCAACGCCGCGATCAAGGCGGCGGCGGAAGGCCCGCTCAAGGGCGTCCTCGGCTACACCACCGAGAAGAATGTTTCGGTGGACTTCAACCATGATCCGCATTCCTCGATCTTCCATATGGACCAGACCAAGGTCATGGACGGGACCATGGTGTCGATCCTGTCATGGTATGACAATGAATGGGGCTTCTCGAACCGCATGGCCGACACGGCCGTCGCGATGGCCAAGCTGATCTGAACGAAATATCAAGGCGCGCTTCACGGGAAGCGCGCCTTTTCTTCGTCGCTCTTTGATCTTAAAACGCGGCGTTTTCCGCGAAAAGCCGGAATCCGCTTTTTCGCACGCCGCTTTGCGCCCCGAGGCCGCCATGTCCGCTTTCCGCACCCTCGATTCCGCTGAACTCAAGGGCAAGCGCGCGCTTGTCCGCGTCGACCTCAACGTGCCGATGGAAAACGGCAGGATCACCGACGCCACCCGCATCGACCGCATCCTGCCGACCCTGAACGAGATCTCGTCCAAGGGCGGCAAGGTCATCATGCTTGCTCATTTCGGCCGCCCGAAGAACGGCCCGGATGAAGCCAATTCGCTGAAGCCGGTCGCCGCCGCGGTTTCCCAGCGTCTGGGCAAGGCGGTCGCCTTTGCTTCGGACTGCCTCGGCCCGGCCGCGGCCGAAGCCGTCGCCAAAATGAAGGACGGCGATTTCCTGCTGCTGGAAAACACCCGTTTCCACAAGGGCGAGGAAAAGAACGACCCCGCGATCGTCGAAGCCATGGCCGCGCTCGGCGACGTCTATGTCAACGACGCCTTTTCCGCCGCGCACCGCGCCCACGCCTCGACCGAGGGCCTGGCCAGGAAGCTGCCCGCCTACGCCGGCCGCACCATGCAGGCCGAAATCGAAGCCCTGTCGAAGGCGCTGGAAAAGCCGGCCCGGCCCGTGGCGGCGGTGGTCGGCGGCGCCAAGGTCTCGACCAAGCTGGAGCTGCTCGGCAATCTCACCAAAAAGGTGGATTTCCTGATCATCGGCGGCGGCATGGCCAACACTTTCCTTGCCGCCCAGGGCAAGAAGGTGGGCAAGAGCCTGTGCGAATATGATCTGCTCGACACAGCGCGGGAGATCATCAAGACCGCTTCGGCCAACAAGTGCCAGATCGTGCTGCCGGTCGACGCCGTGGTGGCGCAGGAATTCAAGGCCCATGCGCCGTCCCATGTCGTCGGCGTCGATCATGTCGGCGACGCGGACATGATCCTCGACGCCGGCCCGAAATCGGCGGCCGAGGTCGAAAATGTCCTGACCGCCTGCAAAACGCTGGTCTGGAACGGCCCCTTCGGCGCCTTCGAGCTTGAGCCTTTCGACGCCGCGACCAATGCGGTCGCCCGTTTCGCCGCGCGCCTGACAGGCGAGGGCAAGCTGCTGTCGGTCGCCGGCGGCGGCGACACGGTGGCGGCGCTGAACCATGCCGGCGTGGCCGAGAAGTTCACCTATGTTTCGACCGCTGGCGGCGCCTTCCTCGAATGGCTCGAGGGCAAGGTTCTGCCGGGCGTCGAGGCGCTGCGCGCCTGACATTGCCTTGCGCCCGCGCTTCCCATCGGAAGCGCGGGCGCAAATCCATTTCACGAGGACGGAAACATGGCCCGCATTACCCTTCGCCAGCTTCTCGACCACGCCGCGGAACATGATTATGGCGTGCCGGCCTTCAACATCAACAATATGGAGCAGGCGCTGGCCATCCTGGCCGCGGCCTCGGAGCTCGACGCCCCGGTCATCATCCAGGCCTCGCGCGGCGCCCGGCAATACGCCAACGACATCATGCTCAAGCACATGATGGACGCCCTCGTCGAAATCTATCCGCAGATCCCGATCTGCGTGCACCAGGATCACGGCAACAGCCCGGCGACCTGTTTCTCGGCCATGCAGGCCGGCTTCACCTCGGTGATGATGGACGGCTCGCTGAAGGAAGACGCCAAGACCCCCGGCGACTGGGACTATAATGTCAATGTCACGAAATATGTGACCGACATGGCCCATCTCGGCGGCATTTCCGTCGAAGGCGAGTTCGGCGTGCTCGGCTCGCTCGAAACCGGCATGGGCGAGAAGGAGGACGGCCACGGCTTCGAGGGCAAGCTCTCGCACGACCAGCTCGTCACCAACCCGGACGACGCGGTGAAATTCGTCAAGGCGACCAAGGTGGACGCGCTGGCCATCGCCATGGGCACCTCGCACGGCGCTTACAAGTTCTCACGCAAGCCTGACGGCGCCATCCTGGCGATGAACGTCATCGAGGAAATCCACCAGAAAATGCCCGGCCTGCACATGGTGATGCACGGCTCGTCCTCGGTGCCGCAGGATCTGCAGGACATCATCAACGCCTATGGCGGCAAGATGCCCCAGACCTGGGGCGTGCCGGTCGAGGAAATCCAGCGCGGCATCAAGCATGGCGTGCGCAAGATCAACATCGACACCGACAACCGCATGGCGATCACCGGCGCGATCCGCAAGGTTCTCGCCGAACACCCGGCCGAATTCGATCCGCGCAAATATCTGAAGCCGGCGACCGATGCGATGGCGAGGATCTGCCGCCAGCGCATGGAGGAATTCGGCACGGCGGGCCAGGCCTCGAAAATCAGGAAGGTCTATACGCTGGCCGAAATGGCCAAGCGCTACGCCTCTGGCGAGCTCGATCCCAAGACCGCCGCCTGATCGGCGCCCGATAAGCGATTGCGATGGGGCCGCGGCTTGCCGCGGCCCCATTTTTGCCGTTGAATTCGGCCATCCCGCTGGCGAGCCAGCACTTGGTCCGCCCACGAGCCAGCCCTTGGCATGACATGACTGATTTCATCAAGCCGCGCCTCTATCTCATCACGCCGCCCGTCGACGACGCCGAACATTTCGCGCCAGCCTTGCGCGCCGCGCTCGGCGCGGGCGACGTCGCCTGCGTGCTGCTGCGCTTCGCGACGCCAGATGAAGGCGCGCGCAAGAAGATCGTCAAGGCGCTCGCGCCTTTGGTTCAGGAGGGCGGCGCGGCCCTTCTCGTGCAGGATG
>JAKANG010000326.1 GCA_021812505.1 Pseudomonadota bacterium | reverse complement strand
CGTCTCGGGCCATGCGCCGATGGCCTCCAGCCGGCTGGCGAAAATGACCGCCGGGATCCGGCGCTGAACTTCGAGCGACTTGGCGATCTGCCGCTCCCGTCTGCGGCGGGCGACGATTTCGGCCATTTTGGCGCCCTGGGCAAAGGCGCTTTCGATCTCGTCGGGGCGCAAGTGGAAAATATCGTCCTCGGCCCATTCCAGACGCCGGTTGAGCGCCTTGAGAGCCGCGCGGATGACGGCGTATTCGGCGGCGAAATAATATTTCACCGTTTCGCGCAATGGCAGCAGCGCCTGCGCCAGCTCCAGATCGACGAAAAATTCCGCCGCCTCATCCTCATTCGTCGCGGGGCTCGGCAAGCGGCGGCGCAGATCCGCCTCGGCGTCCAGTCTGGCCAGACGCAGTCGGTTGAAATCCTCGCTCGGGCGGCGACCGCAATGGGTCAGATCGGCCAACAGCCGATCGAGCGCCCCGGGCGTTTCGGCCAGGCGCGGGCTCGCCAACTCCAGTTCGCTGAGCGCCATGTGCCCGTGGGCTTCCAAAAATTCCGCCCGGCTGATCCTGCCCTCGGCCAGCCGGCCAAGATCGAGGGCTTGTTCAGTGATGCGGCTGCCTTCCAGTCCCAGCAATAGCGGCGTCGCCGATGCGCCGGCGCCCAAAAGCCGCTCCATCCGGCCGCGCACGAGGTCGGCGAAATAAAATCCCAGCCGCGCCACGGTGACGAAAAAGGCGCAGGAGTCGCGCTTCAGACGTCCAGCCGCAGCATGAACGGCGTCGATGAGGCCGGCGGTCGGCGTCGCGTCCACCGCGGCGATCAGAGGCCGGCAAGCATTGAGGTTCCGCCGCAACGCTGGCTCTTCCTTGATCGGGAATTCCGCAAGGATGGTTCGCGCCTTGTCGATCATGGCCTGACGGAAACGACGCATATGGATGTGACGCCGGCGCCCCTCCATGCGACCGTAGCGCTCCCTCGCTTCCTCCCGTGACAAATATTGACGGTACAGGCCGAATTCCGGGTAATTGGCGCGGCTGGGATCGGCGGCGACTTCGTTCAGCAGTTCGTCGATCTCCAGCGGAAGGCCAATGCCGAAAGTCCCCGCGTCGACCTCCAGATTGAAGCGGGGCTGGCCGCAGACCAGTTCGAGCAAGGCCACAGCGGCGTCGTCGGCGAGCTGGTAGCCGAGGCGACGGCGCCCGCGAACGACGGCGCCTCCCTTGCTGGTGAAAATTTCCTGGAAAAGAGCGAAACTCATCGGCGTCGGCGTCGGCAGCAGCTCGCCGATGTTGCCGTCGCTGAAGACGGCGTCGCGGCCGGCGAGACGCCCCGCCCGACGCAAATCGTCGACCCGCGCGGCCAGCCGGGCGCGCTCGGCCGCGACATAGGCTTCGATCGCCTCCGGCGAGTCTCGCAAGACGGCTCCGGTGATCGGCCGGGCCTGAAGGAAGTGAATCTCCTCTCCGCGAACCGCGAATTCGATGTCTTGGGGGCGGCCGAAAATCCGCTCGACGCCCGCCGCCAGCTGGCTGAGGCGGGCAAGTTGCGGCTGAGAGAGCGTTGGCCGGTCGCGACGATCGGCGCCAAGGCTCACTTCGCCGTTCGCGGTCAGCATCGCGTGCTTCGTCGATAGAATCGCCGTCTTGATCCGACCATCGCGATCGAGCACGAAATTGTCTCCGGTCACTCGGCCCGCCGCCAGCGGTTCGCCAAGTCCGGGGACGACATTGACCACCATCTCATCCGCCGAACCGGTCACCGGATTGGCGGTGAACAAAATGCCGGCCGCGTCCGCCTCGACCAGTTCATGGACGAGCACGGCCATGCTCGGCGCGCATCGCCGTCGCGCCGAAGCCCCCCGATAACGCGCAGCGTCGGAGCCGTGCAGCGCGCGCAGACAAAGTTCGATCGCCGCCAGGAGTCCATCTTCATCCTTGACGGGCAGGACGGTGGGAAAAACGCCGGCCCAGCTGGCGTCTTCGTCGTCCTCCTCCGTGGCGGAGCTGCGAACCGCGGCGGCGCGAAAGCCAGATGAACGCCAGGCGGCGCGGATCGCCTCGGCTTCCGCTTCCGACAAGCGCGCGTCGTCGCCGGCGGGGACCGCTCTCGCGGTAAGGCAGAAGCCGGAGGGAACGCGATAGCCGGCGTGGATCAGCCGGCCAAGGCGATAGGCCTTTCGTCCGACCAGCGACGCCGCGCCGGGGCCGATTTGGTGCAGGGGGAGAACCAGGCTGTTCGGGTCGGCTTCGACGGTTCGCCCAGCTTGGGGAGAGGCGAGTTGCATGACGTCATCCCGTGCTTGCTATTCGGCTGCGTGGGCGATGCGCCCATCGTCGCGACGCCCGCGCTCGCGCGTCCAGCGCGCGCGGATTTCGTTCCATTCGGGAGCGAGGGCGGAGACATCCACGCCGCCGGCGAGCACGTGATCGAGCGCGCGGCGATAGAAGGCGCAGAGATCGCCGACGAGGCCGGGCGAGCGCTCGCGACCAGGAATCTTGAACCGGTCGACGCCAAGGGCGACATATTCAGGCAGCTCCCAGAGTAGAAGTTCGGGCGTCGCCTTGAGGTCGGGCGTCTCCGGATGGAGGCGGTCGTCGATGTTCAGGTCCCATTTCGCCCGGCAGATGCGGTAGCAACTGCCGCCGCGGCTGGCGCTGCCGATATGCTGGTCCTTGCCCTGTTCATCGCGGTTGTGGACGATCTGGAAATAGCTGCTCGAATAGCAGCGCCCGGGGCAGATCCGCCCGCGCTTGGTCGCCTGGAACATGAAGGCTTCCAACCGCATGTCGGTTTTGTCGCGTATTTCTTCCAGTTCCTGAACGCCCCAGCGATAGGGAATGACGACAATATTGGCGCCCATTTCCTCATAGAAGGCGATGTCGCGGAAGTTGAAAATTCCGGCGGTGACGCTGACGTGAATGTCGATGTCCGGCAGAAGGCGTCGCACCAGGGCGATGCAACCGGGATCGCACAGCATCACGCCGCCTGCGCCCCATTCGGCGTAGCGCTCGATTTTCGCCAGCATTTGCGGAATTTCGGCCGGCTCCGGCATGACATTGACCGCGACGCGAATATCCTTGCCGCGCGGCCGGCCCCAGTCGAGCAGGTCCCTTATTTCCTCGTCGTAAAGCTCGTCGGAAGCCGGCCGTCGGCTCCAGCCCTTGGGACCGACGAAAACCGATTCGCAACCGCGCTCCAGCGCGGTGATCGCCATGTTCAGCGTCCCCCCCGGCCCCATCAGAACAGTCATGACGCTCCCCCTTCAAATTATGGACGCCGGCGCGAACAGGCCCGGCGCTATCTTGTCGATCCCCAACGATTCCGCGCCGGCGACGGCTTTCAGCCGATCGAAAAGGCGCTCAAGCCGATCGATGTCGCCGGCGCGCCAGTCGGCG
>JAKANG010000325.1 GCA_021812505.1 Pseudomonadota bacterium | reverse complement strand
GCGGCTATGGCAATATGGTCGAGATCGACCATGGCGCGGGCCTGACGACCCGCTATGGCCACCTCTCGCGCATCGATGTCCGCGATGGCCAATGGGTCGCCGCGGGCGCGGAAATCGGCGCGATCGTCTCGACAGGCCGCTCGACCGGACCGCATCTCCATTACGAAGTGCGCGTCGATGGCGCGCCTGTCGATCCGAGCCGCTATATCAAGGCCGGGCGCCTGCTGAACGCCGGGCTGTAAGCCTCGCGCTCGCTCTGGCGTGCGCCAACCGCTCTCGGGGTTTTTTCGCTCACTCTGGCGTGCGCCAACTGCTCTCGAAGCATTATTTCCCGGCCTGGCGCAGGATTTCCTGGAACCAGTCCGTGTTCAGGGTCGTCGGCTGGAGCCACATTTTGAGAAGCGATTCAGGCGTATAGCGCTCCAGCGCGTCCATCATCCGCTTCTCGAGCTCCTCCATCGCCCGCTTCTGCATCGGCTCGAAATCCGGCAGGCCCATGAAGGCCCGCGCCTCTGCCGGCGTGCAGTCGATATTCACTGTGATCTTCATGGACGGGCCTCCGCGCGGCGCCGAAAAAGGCGATTTCCCTTTGTAAACATAGTTCTGCACCGCAAAAAGGCTACGTTTTTCTCATCCGATGTTTAAAAAACGCCATTTCCAGCCCTGCGCGTTCAACCGATCGCCTCGGCCGACCTCGCCTTTTCGCGCAGGATGAACTTCTGGATCTTGCCCGTCGAGGTCTTCGGCAGCGGGCCGAAGATGAAGATCTTCGGCACCTTGAACCGCGCCAGATGCGCCCGGCAATGTTCGAGGAATTCCTCCTGGGTCGGGGTCGCTCCCTCGCGCAATTCGAGAAAGGCGCAGGGAACCTCGCCCCATTTTTCGTCGGGCGTCGCGACCACCGCCGCGGCCAGAACGTCCTTGTGCCGATAAAGCACATCCTCGACCTCGATCGAGGAGATGTTCTCGCCGCCCGAGATGATGATGTCCTTGGAGCGGTCCTTGATCTTGATATAACCGTCCGGTTCGATCACCGCGAGGTCGCCGGTGCGGTACCAGCCGCCCGCAAAGCTCTCCTGAGTCGCCCGCTCGTTCTTGAGATAGCCCTTCATCACGATATTGCCGCGGAAGACGATCTCGCCCATCGTCTGGCCGTCGTGCGGCACGGGCTGGAAATGGGTCAGGTCGAGCACGTCAATGCCCTCCTGCAGCAGCGAGCGCACGCCCTGGCGGGCGTTCAGCTCGGCGCGCTTCGCCAGGGATTCGCTCTCCCATTCCTTCTGTTTGGCGCAGACGGAAGCCGGTCCGTAGGTCTCGGTCAGGCCGTAGACATGGGTGATCGCCACGCCGAGCTTCTCCATGCCCTCGATGATCGCCGCCGGCGGCGCGGCGCCCGCGACGAGCGCCTCGACCTTGTGGTCGAGCCCCGCCTGATCGGCCGGATCGGCGTTGATCAGCAGGCCATGAACGATGGGCGCGCCGCAATAATGGGTCACCTGATGTTCGCGCATCAGGGCGAAGATGAGCTTGGGATCGACGCGGCGCAGGCAGACGTTGACGCCCGCATTGGCCGCCATGGTCCAGGGAAAACACCAGCCATTGCAGTGGAACATCGGCAGGGTCCACAGATAGACCGAATGCGGCGGCATGCCCCAGCCGACGATATTGTTGATGGCGTTGAGGTAAGCGCCGCGATGGTGATAGACGACGCCCTTGGGGTTGCCGGTCGTGCCGGACGTATAGTTCAGGGAGATCGCATCCCATTCGTCCGCGAGCGGTTCGGGCTCGAAGGACGGATCGCCCTCGGCGAGGAAGGCCTCATATTCGATCTCGCCCACGAAAACGCCGCCGGTGAAGGAGGCGTCGTCCACGTCGATGACCAGCGGCTTGGGGCCGGTCATCATTGGCAGCGCCTTGGCGACGATCTTCGAATATTCCCGGTCGGTGAGCAGGACTTTCGACTCGCCATGGTCGAGCATGAAGGCGATGGCGTCAGCGTCGAGGCGCGTGTTCAGCGTGTTGAGCACGGCGCCGGCCATGGGAACGCCGAAATGGGCCTCGAACATGGCGGGAATGTTCGGCAGCATGACCGACACCGTGTCGTTCTTGCCGATCCCGCGCTTGCGCAGGGCCGAGGCCATCCGCCGGCAGCGCTCCGCCGTTTCCGCCCATGTCTGGCGCAGATCGTTGTAAACCACCGAAGTCTTGTGCGGGAAAACATCGGCCGAGCGGAACAGGAAGCTGATTGGCGTGAGCGGCGCATAATTTGCGCGGTTGCGGTCAAGGCCGCTCAAAAAGGCGTTTCCCATGGTCGTCTCCTTCCGCTCGGCCTTTCGCCGCCGATTCCCGCGTGACTTTAGCGCAAAGCGCGTGAAGGTCACCCTAGCCGGAAGGCAAAGAACGGCGGACTCAGGCCCCGGCGAGTTTCGCCGCGCGCAGGGTGTTGGCCATCAGCATGGCGATGGTCATCGGACCGACGCCGCCGGGCACCGGCGTGACCGCGCTCGCAACCTCCAGCGCTTCATTGAGCGCGACGTCGCCGACGAGCCGGGTCTTGCCGGGTTCCGCGCCGGGAATGCGGTTGATGCCGACGTCGATGACCATCGCCCCGGGCTTGATCCAGTCGCCGCGGATCATTTCCGGACGCCCGACGGCGGCGACCAGGATGTCGGCGCGGCGCGCCACGGCCGGCAGGTCTTTCGTGCGGGAATGGGCGACGGTGACCGTGGCGTTCTGCGCCAGAAGCAATTGCGCCATCGGCTTGCCGACGATGTTGGAGCGCCCGACGATCACGGCTTCCGCGCCGGAAATGTCGCGGCCAAGCGCCTTCGCCGCCTCCTCGATCAGCAGCATGGCCCCCGCCGGCGTGCAGGGCACCAGCGCCCGCTCAGTCAGCCCGGTCGCCAGCAGGCCGACATTGACCGGGTGGAACCCGTCCACATCCTTTTCAGGCGCGATGGTTTCGAGCACTTTGGTCGAGTCGATACCCTTCGGGAGCGGCAGCTGCACCAGAATGCCGTGGATGGCGGGATCGGCGTTGAGCGCGCGCACCAGCCCGATCAGCTCCGATTCGCTGGTCGTCGCCGGGAGGTCGTGCTGCACGGAATGGAAGCCGCAGGAATGCGCCGCCTTGCCCTTCGATTTCACATAGACCTGGCTCGCGGGATCCTCGCCGACCAGCACCACGGCGAGGCCGGGCTTGATCTTCAGGCCCTCGGCCTCGCGCGCGACCCGCTCCAGTACGACGGCGGACGCCGCCTTGCCGTCGATGAGCAGCGCCTTGCCGGACGAAGGTTTGATGATGCTCTGCGACATGAGGGGGCTCCCGGTGCGATGGGTCCGAAGGCGGATCGCGCTGCTTTTGGCAGAGCTTGGCGCGATTGTTAAC
>JAKANG010000324.1 GCA_021812505.1 Pseudomonadota bacterium | reverse complement strand
CCGCGCTGAGGTCGCCGCGCGCCCGGGCGGCCCATGACTGCTGCGCCATCGGCCAGGCCTGAGCCGGAAAGCGGACAAGGGCATCCGCCACGATCGTGGCGGCCTCGTCGAACCGCCCCGACGCGCGCGCGCTCGTCTCCCCGATCTGATAACCGACATGGTCGTCCGGCCAGCGGGCGCGCAATTCAGCGGCGAGCCGGCCAGCGTCGTCGAGATCGCCTCGCGCCAAAGCGATCCATGCCTGTTCGACCGCCGGCCAGGGCTGGGCCGGAAAACGAACCAGCGCTTCCGCAATGATCGCGGCGGCGGCGTCGAACAGCCCCAACGCGCGCGCGCTTGCCGCCCCGACTCGATAACCGGACTCGTGGTCGGGAAAGCGCGCGCGCAATTCAGCCGCCAGCGACGCCGCCTTGCCCCAGTCGTCACCTTGAGCGCCTTGCGCTTGTTCTGCGAGAAGCGAGGCTGCCTGACTATCGTTCATCGCAGCCAATTCATTCATTTCGCCGGTCTCTCCAATCTGATTCCGTCGCGGCTTCGATCTCGATCGGCCTGAAATTCCATATTCAAATCCACAATGGCGAGCGGCTCTCCATCAGCCGAATTTATGACATCGCAAAGGATTGGAGGTCAACCTGGACATCGAGGCCGTGGCGGACGCTGTCGGGGCTTCGCGCCCCCGGCGGCCCCGAAAGCGCCAATGGCGTCGCGTGACGGCGCTCCGGTCGGTCCCGACCGTCGGGCCGACGGCGGATCGGCGGAGCGCTCCGCGCTTCGCGCCGAACTGCCGCGTTCCTTTTGCGCGCGACGCGTCCCGTTCGAGACCGCCGCGACGGAATCCGCGCGCCAAGCGCTGTCGAGAATGTCAAAATGACGTTTAGTCATGTATGACTGGTGTCACATTGGCTCCATAACCTAATATTCTCCTGAAACTCATGATGAACGGGCGACTAACTTGCAGTTGCCGGCGAAGATGGTACATAAATAAACACGAGATATCTTCGCCGCGCCGACCCGACGCGAGCGAAGGCGCGGGGCGGACGCTACCGGAAACATCCGGCTGTTCAGCGGGGAGAAATGGTCTGTGGGCAGGATGACGACGAACTTCATCGATCGATATGTCGGCGCGCGGTTGCGGAGCCTTCGGGAGAGCCGCGGCCTGTCGCGGGAGCGCCTCGCTTCCGCGCTGAACATTCCGGCGGACCGCGTGCTGGATCTCGAAGAGGGGCGCGAACGAATCGCCGCCGAACTGATGCGGTCGCTGTCGCGCGTCCTGGAAGCCCAGCCCGCCGAATTTTTCGAGGGCTTCTCGGTCACGGCGCAGGGTCTCGTCCGCCTCACCGACAATGACGGGCGGGCGGCCGAGGAGGAGGCGCGGCTGACGCGCGATTTCGCCCTGATCCGCGACGAGGACGCGCGGCAGCTCATTCTCGCGCTGGTTTCGAGCTACGCGACGTTTGCGGAAATCGCCAGGAGTTGAGGCGGCGGCTGATTTAGATCGTTTGCGGTCAATGCCTTGCCGAAACAGAATTGGTCTCCGACCATGGAGACGCGATGACTCTTCCCGCTGGCCCGAGGGGCCACGCCGCCAGAATTTCCGGGCCCGTTTCGGGCGCCTCCCACGCGCCGCAGGGTTCGCCGCCGCGTCTGGCGCGGGCGGCGGTCGGCGTCATTTATGGCGATATCGGCGCGCCGCCGCTCGACTCCATGGACCAGTTTTTTCACGACGGCGTTTCGCGCGCCGCGGATTATGCGCTCGGCGGCGTGTCCTTGGCGATCTGGAATCCGGTGATACGAACACGATGCGAAATTCCGAATTCAAATCTCATTCCGCAGGGCGCATAACGCCTCGAAATGGCGCTGCCGCTGTTCGTGGGGCAGGGGAGCGCCGGGGCGCAAGGCTTTCAATGCGTCCGGTCAGGTTTTTTTGCCTGCGAGCAAGACAATCTTGCCCATATGGCCCGAGCTTTCCATCATTTCATGGGCGGCGCGGGCCTGTTCGAGCGGGAAGCTTGCGTGGAGGACCGGCTTGACCGCGCCGCTGTCGAGCAGGGGCCAGACCTTTTCGCGCAAAGCCCGCGCGATGGCGGCCTTGACCGCCAGCGGGCGGGCGCGCAGGGTCGAGCCGGTGATGGTCAGGCGCTTGAGCATGACGCTCATGAAGTCAAAATCCTTGACCCGGGCGCCCTGAAGAAAGGCGATCTGCACCAGGCGGCCGTCGGGCGCCAGCGCCGCCAGGTTCTTTTGCAGATAAGGCCCGCCGACCATGTCGAGGATGACGTCCACGCCCTTTTTGCCGGTGAGCGTCTTCACCTCGGCCAAAAAGTCCTGCTCGCGGTAATTGATCGCCACATCGGCGCCGAGGTTCTTGCAGAATTCGACCTTTTTCGCCGATCCGGCGGTGGTGAAGACTTTTGCTCCGAAACTTTTGGCGAGCTGGATCGCGGTCGAGCCGATGCCGCTCGACCCGCCATGGACCAGAAAAGTCTCGCCAGGTTTTAGAGCGCCGCGGGAAAAAACATTGTCGTAAACGGTGAAAAGAGTTTCGGGGATTCCCGCGGCCTCGACCAGGCTCAAAGGTTTCGGCCGGGGTAGGCAAAGCGGCGTGTCGGCGAGGCAATATTCGGCATAGCCGCCCGAACCGACCAAAGCGCAAATCTCGTCGCCGACAGCCAAGCCCTCGACATTCTCGCCGAGCGCGACAATTTTCCCGGCGATTTCGAGGCCGGGAACGTCGCTTTCGCCCGGCGGCGGCGGATAGAGCCCCATGCGCTGGATGCAGTCGGGCCGGTTGATTCCGGCCGCGGCGACCTCGACCAGCGCCTTTCCGGGCCCTGGCGTTGGCACGGGCGCCTCGCGCAATTTTATGACCTCCGGGCCTCCGGCGCCGTCGAAGAAGATTTCGCGCATGGTCTTGGGCAAAGTAGACATCGGCGCCTCCCGTCAAAAGGTCTTGAGATAGAAGTGCAGGCTGAGCGCGAGGCCGATCACGATCACGAACAGCCGCACATAGAGCGGCGGAATGCGCGATCCGGCGTGCGCTCCCGCAAAACCGCCGGCGATCGATCCAGCGGAGAGGATGGTCCCCTCCAGCCAGTGGATACGGCCGGAAAACAGGAAAACGCCGGTCGCAGTGAGGTTCATGAGCGCCGCCAAAGCCATTTTCAGGCTGTTCATCAGCACGATGTCCTTAAGCCCGTAAAGCGTCAGCGCCGCCAGCATCAAAATGCCGATGCCGCCGCCGAAATAGCCGCCGTAAAGCGCGACGAAACATTGGGCGACCAGAATTCCGGTCGCGCTCAAGACCTGTTTTTCCGCCTGTTTGGGCATCACCATGCCGGCCGCGAACACCAGCGTCGCGCCGAGCAGCAGGAAGGGGATCAGGCGCTCGAAAAGCTGTTCCGAAGTC
>JAKANG010000323.1 GCA_021812505.1 Pseudomonadota bacterium | reverse complement strand
GCCTTCGTCGCGCGGCGCGGCTGGCGCAACGCGACGCCGGGCCTCGATCTCGCGACCCTGACCGAGCCGGTGGCGGTTTTCGCGGCTCAGGCGCTTGAGCGGCTGCATAAAAGGGCGCTCAAGCGCGGCAAAAAGCTCGTCACCCTGCCCGACGAGCAGCGCCACGAGGTCCGCATCGCCTTGAAAAACCTGCGGTACGGCGGCGAGTTCTTCGCCTCCTGTTTTGCCGGCCAGCGCGACCCGGCGCCTTTTCTGCGGGCGGCGGCCGATCTTCAGGGTCTGCTCGGCGCCCACAATGACGCGGCCAGCGCCGATCATTTCCTGAGCGCCTCGCACGCCGAGGGAGCCGCCCGCGCCGCCGGAATCGTGTCCGGCTGGTATGCCCGCGGCGCCGTCATCGCCGACAAGCGTCTCGCCAGGGAATGGAAGCGATTCAAGGCGATGCGGCCATTCTGGCGCTGATTTCCTTTCGCGCGGCCAAGGGCGCGGCTCCAACCCGCGCAAGCTTTCCCGCGGGCGCTTTCCCGCGCGAGCTTTCGGCTTATTCCCGTGGCGGCGGCGAGGAGGCGGCGAGGAGGTCGCGCAGGACCACGGCCTGATTATGCGCCTGGTCTTTCGCGGCATAGATCAGCGTCAGCTTTCGGCCCGCCGCGCTCCGTCGGATTTCATCGAGAAGCGCGGACTTGGGCGCCAACTCCGCCAGATAGCGCCGCCGGAATTCTTCCCACCGGACGGGATCATGGCCGAACCAGATCCGAAGCTCCGCGCTCGGCGCCAGCTCCTTGAGCCAGAGGTCGATGGCGGCGTCCTCCTTGCGCAGCCCGCGCGGCCAAAGCCGATCGACCAGCACGCGCAGGCCGTCGTCGCCAGACGCCTTTTCGAAAGCGCGCTTGATGCGGATGTCCAGTTGTCGCGCCATGGCCGCCTCCTCTCGAGCCAGCGCGGCGGTCAGCCGGCCTTGGTCGACTCCGTCGCCTCGACGGCGGTCAAAGCCAGGATGGAATGCGCGTAGGCGCCGCCGGCGCGCATTTCGGCGGCGACCCAGATGGCCTCCATCAGTTCTTGCGGCGTCGCGCCATGGCGCAGCGCCGCTTTGGTGTGGCCGGCGATGCAATAGGGGCATTGGGTGACATGCGCCACGGCGACCGCGATCAGCTGTTTGGTTTTAGCTGTCAGCGCGCCATCGGCGAAAACCTGACGGCTGAAGGCCTGGAAAGCTCTTTCCGTTTCGGGCGCCAGCGCCCGCCGTTTCTCGGCAAGGGCCCTTGACGGCGGCGGGAACAGGGTTTCGGACATGAAAGGCTCCTTGATCGGCGCTGGCGCTGGCGGAGGCGGCGCGCGCCCGTCTTCAATTTCTTGCCGCCCGGATGCAACGTCTTACCGCGCCAAATGTTTCCCCGAAAATTCATCGCGGACTGATATCGTCGCGAGGAAGACCGGCGTGCGGAGGTGTCGGGACCGATAGTCCGCTGTCTCGCGCCCCGAACCGGCGACTTGCCAGAATGCGCGGTCGAAGCGACGCGGGGGAAGACTCCGTGGAAAAGTTGCTGCAACGCTTTTTGAATGAAATCATCAAGAAGGGAGCGGTCGAAATCTTGACGCCACGCGCCGTTTTTCGCGTCGGCGACGGCGCGCAGACGGCTTGCGCCATTCGTTTCCGCGATGATCGCGCGGCGCTCGATCTGATGCGCAATCCGGAATTCGCTTTTGGCGAACTTTATATGGACGGCCGGATCGAGCTGGTTCGAGGCACGATCTACGACGCCCTCGCCCTGATCACGCGCAACCTGGCTCGGGCCAGCCTGCCGCCCTGGCTGCGCCTCCTCAGGCGGACGCGCGACCGGCTCCGCCGCTTCAAACGGCGCAACGTGCTGACGCAGGCCCGGCGTAACGCCGAATTCCACCACGACCTGGGCGAACAGCTCTATCGCCTGTTCCTCGATGACGACATGCAATATTCCTGCGCCTATTTCGAGGAGCCGGGCGCCGCTCTCGACGAAGCGCAAAAGGCCAAGGCGCGCCATATCGCCGCCAAGCTGCTGATCGAGCCGGACGACGAGGTTCTCGACATCGGCTGCGGCTGGGGCGGACTTGGCCTTTATCTGGCGCAAACCTGTGGCGCGAAGATCACCGGCGTGACCCTGTCGCCCCGGCAACTCGATGTCGCGCGGCGCCGGGCGCGTCAGGCGCAACTCGCCGGATCGGCCGATTTCCGGCTGGAGGATTACCGGGAGATTGGCGGCCGCTTCAAACGGATCGTCTCTGTCGGCATGTTCGAGCATGTCGGCGCTGATTATTACGACGCGTTTTTCGCCCGGATCGCCAGCCTGCTCGACGGGAACGGCGTCGCATTGATTTCGACGATCGGGCGCGCCGACGGTCCCGGCGCCACCAATTCCTGGATCACCAGACATATTTTCCCCGGCGGGCATATCCCCGCCCTGTCGGAGATCGTTCCCAGCGTCGAGCGCGCCGGACTGATCATCTGCGATATCGAAGTTCTGCGGCTGCATTACGCCGAGACGCTGGCGCATTGGCGCGCCAGCTTCGCCGCGCGGCGCGAGGAGGCCGAGGCGCTCTACGGCCCAAAATTTTGCCGGATGTGGGAATTCTATCTGGCGGGGTGCGAATGCGCCTTCCGCTTCGACGTCGAAGTGGTGTTCCAGTTGCAACTCGCCAACAGCATGGACGCCGTGCCGATCACCCGCAACTATATTCCCGACCTCGAGGCGCGGCTGCGCGCGAAGGAAAACGCTCAAGCGGCGTCGCGGGCGGCGCCTTGATGTTTGCCGCATGCGCCCGCCCGTGTTTTACTGCGGCCCGCCTTGATCCACACGGGACGCCATGACCGGAATGCCTCAACGCCGCCTTGTCGTCTTTTCGGGAAGCGGCGTTTCTGCTGATTCCGGCCTCGACACATTCCGCACGTCCGGCGGCGAGAGCCTCTGGGCGCAGTACGACCCGCAAATCGTTTGCAATTTCGATTGCTGGGAGAAAAATTTCTTCCTCGTCCACGAATTCTACTCGCGCCGTCGCGAGGAGCTGGGCAAGGCCGCGCCCAACCCCGCCCATTTTCTGGCGGTCGATTGGGAGCGGCGTTTCGGCGCCGAATTGATCACCCAGAACGTCGACGATCTGTTCGAGCGCGCCGGCGCCCGCGCTGTGCTGCATGTCCACGGCTTTCTTCCCGCCCTGCGCTGCATGTCCTGCGGCGCGCAATGGCTGATCGGCTACCGACGTTTTTCCCCGGAGACTGACCGCTGCCCCAAATGCGGGCGGCTGGAGAGCGTGAAGCCCAACGTCGTCTTCTTCAACGAGCCTGCGCCGCGCTATGCCGATATGTGGCGCAGCCTCGAAAATCTGTCCGCGAACGACGTGCTGGCGGTCATCGGCACGTCGGGCCGTGTCCTG
>JAKANG010000322.1 GCA_021812505.1 Pseudomonadota bacterium | reverse complement strand
AAATCGCTCGAGTGCTCGAAACAGGCCGACGCCCAGAAACTGCACGGCAAAGAGCGCAAAGCGTTAATGAGCAAGTGCAAGAAGAGCTGAAGCGCTCCCGCCGCCTATTTCCGGAAAGTTGCTGTGATTTTCGAATCATCATGCGTATCTGAAAGATAGATAAATGAGCGCGTTCGATTATATTATTTCGGACGCGCTCATGACCAATCGAGGCGCTGATAAGGCGCGATCGCCAGAATCGGACTTCGGCCTTGGGAAAAAATCATGCTCAGTCGAGGGGTTTCGAGCGCGCCGGGTTTCGGTCTAAACGCTGCGCGCTCGAGACCCGGCTGATGACGTTGTCGTCGATCGCGTGCGAGAGAGTGACGGCGATCTGCTCGGCGAGGCAGCGATAGCCCTTGTCATTCAGATGCAGGTGGTCGGGCCCCGTGAATTCCTCGCGGCCCGCCGCGCCGCCATATTGGCGCATCGCGTCGTAACGCGAGACCAAAGCGACGCCCGCGTCCCGCGCTACTCGCGCCGTGACGTCGCGGATCGGAAGATAATTCGGCAAGGCTGCGAGCCGGCGGGTCCATTGCATGCCGACCAGAACGACATCGGTGTCGGTTTTTTTCAGGAAATCCAAGGCGTCGCGCAAGGTCGCCTCATATTTTTCTGGCGGCACGCCGGTGATGCCGTCATTGGCGCCGACCTGCCAAAGCACGAGGTCCGGATGAAGGCGCGGTATTTCCTCGCGCAGACGAGCCGCCGTTTCCGCCGCCGTTTCGCCGCCGACTCCGAGATTAACCACCTCGATCGCCTCGGCCGGCAGGGCCTTCGCCAGCATTTCGCGCAATTGTGACGGATAGTTCTCGGCCGGGCTGCTAGCCCCGACGCCCTCGGTCGAAGACGAGCCGATGGCGACGATCCGCACCCTGCCCTCCTCGCCCACGGCGCGGGAAAAATGCGGCAGGGGGGCGATGTGGGCGGGGACCCGAGCTGCGCCGAGGCATGAATTCTCGCTGGCCACGCGCAGCCGCTGCGCGGGCCGCCCGACCGGGAGGACGAGCGGCAGCGCCGCCCCCAAAGCCAGCGACGCGCCAAACAGGACAAACGCTCTTCTCATGACGAAGCGATCCAGAACCTCCGACTTCCCCGCGAAATTGCCCGGATTCCGGCGAGGGTTCAACTATGTCTCTCGTATGAGGCGAAATCGGGTCATGGTCCTTGCCTGGGCGTCGTCGCCATCGCCTCGCCGGCGGCGAATTGGTCGCGAAAAGCCCGCGCCGCCCTGTCGATGAACAGCGATGTCTTGCGCGGGGAGCGGCCCGGCGGACGAACCAGATGGATCGGCGCCGGCGGCGGCTCGAAATCCTGCAACAGGCGGACCAGCCGTCCCTGGGCGATTCGCTCGGCCGCCTGATAGGAGAAAAGACGCACGACGCCCAGCCCGGACATCGCGGCGTCGAGCGCGGCGTCCACCGAATTGACCGCGAGGCGGGGGCGAAAGCGGATCGTCCTGTCCTCGTCGGCGCCCAGGCTCCAATGGCTGGGCGCGGAAGCGACCCCAAGGGTCGAGATGAAGACATGCTCCGCCAGTTCGTCGGGATTTCGCGGCGTCCCGGCCCGGGCCAGATAGTCGGGCGCGGCGACCAGAACCCGCCGGACCGCGCCGACGCGCAGCGCGATCAGCGACGAATCGGGCAGATGGCCGATGCGCAGGCCGACATCGATTCCCTCGTCCACCAGCGAAACGATGCGATCGAGCAGCAGGTTCACGTCGAAGCCTGGAAAATCGCGAAGGAAATCGCGGACGATCGGCATGACGTGCAAGCGCCCGAACATCACCGGCGCGGTGAGGGTAAGCAAGCCGCGCGGAAAATCGCCGCCGCCCTGGAGGGCGTCGGCCATGTCGTCGTACTCGGCGAGCAGGCGGCGACCGCGCGCCAGCAATTGCTCGCCCGCCTCGGTCAAGGACAAGGCCCGCGTGGTGCGGTTGAACAGGCGTTGGCCCAAAGCCTCCTCCAGCGCGGCGATCGCGCGGCTGACGCCGGCCGGCGAACGCCCGGTCTTTCGCGCCGCGGCGACAAAACTATCGTTTTCGGCGACGGCGACGAATAGGGCGATGGAGGCAAGCCTGTCCATGGGATTGTTTCGCTTCTCGCAAAAGTAAGATGAGATTTTTTCGGATTAACGCGAATTGCAAAAGAATTATTTTGGGCGCGGGACCGCGACGTCCCAGACCCTCGGGAGGAAGCCATGAATTCGAAAAAGCCGATCCTGCTGCACGGTTTCGACCGGTCCGGCCATTCGCATCGCGCCGAACTGATGCTGCGCCTGCTTGGCCTGCCCTTCGACTTTCATCAGGTCGATCTCGCCGGCGGCGAGCAGCGCTCGGCCGCCTTTCTCAAGCTCAATCCGTTCGGGACCGTGCCCGTGATCGAGGACGACGGCGTGGTGATCGCGGATTCCTGCTCGATCCTGGTTTATCTGGCGACGAAATACGACGCGGAAGGCCGCTGGCTGCCGCGCGACCCCGCCGGCGCGGCGCAGGTCCAGCGCTGGCTGTCGGTGGCGCAGGGACCGGTCTTCAACGGCCCGTGCCGCGCCCGCCTGGTCACGGTGTTCGGCGCCGATCTCGACCACGCCCTGGCCAAGGCGACCGCCGAAAAACTGTTCGCGAACCTCGATCCAATATTGGCCGACAAGACATTTCTGGTCGAAGAGCGCCCGACCATCGCCGATATCGCGCTTTACAGCTATATCGCCCACGCGCCCGAGGGCGGCGTCGCGCTCGACCCGCACAAGAATATCGTCGCCTGGCTGAGGCGGATCGAGGCCCTGCCCGGCTTTGCGCCCATGCCCGCGACCAAGGCCGGCCTGCTGGCGGCCTGAGCATGACCGCGCCGCTCATCGACCGGCGCCCTTGGCATGAAGGCGAGATCGCGGCGCGGCGCATGGCCGGCGCGCCCGAGACCGCGCCGGTCATCCGAACCTTCCTCAGCGCGCAACAGGCCGATTTTTTTGCGCGCCTGCCGATGGTTTTCGTCGCCGGGCTCGACGCGAAAGGCGCCCCGATCGCTTCGCTCCTGCGCGGGGCGCCGGGCTTTGTCGCCTGCCCGGAGCCGCGCCGCATGGCCATCGCCGCGCCGTTCCCGGAGAGCGAGCGTCTGTCGCGCGACATCGGCGCGCCATTCGGCGTCATCGGCGTGGACTTCGCTGCGCGCCAGCGCAACCGGGTCAATGGCCATATCGCTCAATCCAGCGGCGAAACATTGACCCTGGCGGTGGAGGAAGCCTTCGGCAACTGCCCGAAATATATCTCGCCCCACGCGTTCCCCGATCTCGAAAGTTCCTGCCCTGTAGTGATATCGGGAACTATGTAGTCCCGGGCAGCGTCGACCTCATCGCCGGAACAGCCAAAGGAGGATCGAAAGGAGAATCGACAG
>JAKANG010000321.1 GCA_021812505.1 Pseudomonadota bacterium | reverse complement strand
ATGGCAGGCTTCGGCGGCGCGGCGAAAATGCTTTTCGCGGGCGAGGGCGTCGAGATATTCGAATTGCCGGATGAACATGGGCTAGTTCTGCGGCGCTTGCGGCTTGGGCAGAAGTGGCGCCGCTGCATCGGAGCGCTGGATCAGGCCGAGCGCGTCGGGCGCGAGCACGGCGTCGTCCCAGCCGCCGGACAGGGTGAAGCCGATCTGCAAGGGCGTGGAGTCGGGGGCGGCTGCCGGCGCGCGCGTCGCGACGGCGTGCATGTCCAGGGTCCGGTCCGGGATCTGGAGCCGCCCGGAAAAATAGACGGTCGTCCGGTCTTCACGCGCGACGCCTTCCTCGATTTCCGCCTGTCCCTGAACGATGTTGAATTTCGCGGAAAGCTCGTCGAAGGCGGTGCGGCCGGACCGTAATTCAACGCCCGCCGTCAGCGGCTGGCGTTCCAGCCGGCGGAAGGCGAGGCCCAGGTCGAGGCCGTAGACCTCTCCGGATTGGACCTTGAAATCGCCGCGCGCGTCGAGATGGCTGGCGAGATCATAGAAACTCTCGCCATTCGTCTCGAAACTGACTGACGCGCGGGCGACGCCGGAAATCGATTGCCGCCGGAAGACGTCCCACAGCAAAGCGGCGGAATCGACCTTTTCGACGGACGCGGAGCCGCGCAGGTCGAGGCCAGCCCCGCTTTCGGCGATGATCGCCCGCGCGTGGGCGCGCCCCGAATAGGTCGAAGCGTCGGCAAGCGACAGATCGAGACGTCCGTTCTTGAGGATTGCGGAAATCGCGACATTGTCGGCCAGGAATTCGCCGAGACGCACGTGACTCGCTGACAGGCGCAAGTCGAGGTCCGCGGCGTCGAGATGGGACGGCGCGAAGGATTCGTGGCCCCACTGCCCGGCGGAGGTTATGGCCGGGATGTCCTCGAACATCGGGTCGAGATTGACGTCCGAACCAGCCAGCGTGGCGGCGATCTGCGGCCTTTGCGCGTCGAGGCGAACCGAGGCCGCGCCGTCGAGCGAGTTGCCGTCGACCGTGATGGCGATTTGCGGGAAGGACAGGACGCCCGGCTCGATGGAGGCTTCTCCCTTGATCGCGACGTCGCGATAATGTCCGGGGAGCGGAAGGACCAGGCCGAACCATTGCGCGACATGGCGCAAGGAAGGCGCTAGTCCGGAGATCTGGCCCTGGAAACGGGGGCGCGGCTTCAGGACGACAGCGCCGTTGAGGTTGAGCTGCAAGCTCTCGCCTTCTGCGCGCAGGGTGATCGGACTTTGCTCGCCCTTCGGCAGCTTGTCGGGCTTGGCGACCCAGAGAGCGAAACGGATCGGCCCATGGTCCCCGCCGAGGGCCGGCAGGAGGCAATGGCCGATCACGGAGACGGGCGCGCTGGCGCGGCTGAAGTCGAGCCGCGCGTCGCACTGATCGGCGACCAGTTCAGGCGGCTCCGCGCCCGCGGCCTTGAGCAGCGCCCTGGCGTTGATCAACTCCACCTCCCCGGGCAGGGGGGCTTTCTGCGCCGTCACGCCGACGGGATCGTCGAGCCGCATGTGCGACGGATCGATGGTGATAACCGCGTCGGCGAGAACCACGCGGGCCAGATTGAGCCGCCCGGTGAACAGGCCGGAAAAGCCGAGATCAACGCGCAGGCTCGAGGCCGCGATCGTGGCGGCGCCCTCGCGATAATCGAGATCGGCGTCGTAGATCCGGATATGCGGCCGAGGCAACATGGCGAAGACAGAGCGCCCGTGCGAGGTCAGCCGAACATCTGACGACGCCCGAATTTCGCGTTCGATCGCGCCGATTTGCGCGCTTTGTGAGACCGTCCAGGGCGCGGCCGCCAATGCGACAAGCGCGGCCAGGATCGCCGCCAGAACCCATCTGATGTTGAATTTCATGCGCCGACAATAGCCTTCCGCGCCGTCGGGGCAAACTGCAAAAAGCGCGGCCGGGGCCTTACGCCGCCCTGAGCCGCGCCGCCAGGACCCGGGAAGTCTCCTGGTCCACAATGGCCTTGAAAGCCGAACGGAACGCGTTTTGCGAAAAGCGCTCGGCGTTGGCGCGGCAGTTTTCCGGCCGGAAACGCTCCGATTCCGCCTCGAAGCGCTCAACCGCCGCGATGATCGCCTCCTCGCTCTGGCTGTCGAAGAACAGGCCGGTCGGCCGGGCGGCTTGCGGGCCGACGACCGTCTCCAGCGCGCCGCCGCGCCCGAAGGCGATGACCGGCGCGCCGCAGGCCTGGGCCTCGACGGGCATGATGCCGAAATCCTCCTCCGCCGCAAAGACGAAGGCCTTGGCGCGGCGCATGTAGTCGCGCAGCGGCGCGTCGCCGAGATAGCCGAGGACTTCGATATTCGGAGTCGCGATGCGGCGCACCAGCGGCAGTTCCGGCCCGTCGCCGATGATCACCAGCTTCTTGTCAGGCGTCCGGGCGAAGGCGCTGGCGATCAGGGCCATGCGCTTGTAGGGCGTCATGCGCGAGGCGGCGAGGTAGAAATCCCCGCGCTCGGTGGAAAAGGGCATGGCCTCGATGTCGACAGGCGGAAACACCACGTCCGCCTCGCGGCGATAGACCTTGGCGATGCGCCGGGCGATATAGGCGGAATTGGCGATCATCCGCTCCGGCCCGTTGGCGGTGCGCATGTCCCAGATGCGCAGATAATGCAGGAGTACGCGCGCCAGCGCCGAGCGGAAGCCCCGCGTGAGGCCGGATTCCGCGAGATAGGTGTGCTGGAGATCCCAGGCGTAGCGCATGGGCGAGTGAATATAGGAGATATGGACCTGGTTTGGCCCGGTGATGACGCCCTTGGCGACCGCGTGGGACGAGGAAATCACCAGATCATAGCTCGAAAGGTCGAATTGCTCGACCGCCAGCGGCATGAGCGGCATGAACAGGCGGTGCCGCGTGCGCGCGCCCCACATGTTCTGAAGGAAGGAGGTCGTGACCTTGCGCCCGCGGATCATGCCGTCCTGGCCGGGCGGCAGCGCGCAGATCAAGGTGAAGAGGTCGGCGTCCGGATAAAGGCCGAGGATTTCCTCGACGACCTTCTCCGAGCCCGCGCGGGTCACCAGCCATTCATGAACGATTGCGACTTTCATCCCTGATCCGCGTCGGAACCTGACGTCAGGATAAGGGCTTGCCCGTTAATGAAGGGTAGCGGCGGCGCAGGTCGATCAAACTGGCGACGCCGGCCGCGAGCCAGCCGAGGATCATCGTGGTTCCCCCGGTTGGCGCGGCCATCGGGAAAAGCCGCGCGCCGCGTAGGGTCAGAAGCGTCACGTCCGCTGAAAACAAGGCCGCGCCAAGCGTGATCGCCAGAGCCGCGGCCAGCCAGAGGCGGGCGCCGGGCGTTGCTTCGCGCGCCCGTGAGGTCAGGCCAAGCAGGGCCGCCGCATGGGCGAGAAGGATCAGGGCGACCGAATGCAGATGCTCCGCGCCGGG
>JAKANG010000320.1 GCA_021812505.1 Pseudomonadota bacterium | reverse complement strand
AGAGATGCAGCCTGAGGCCGCAATCGCGGCGCGCGGCGTAATCGAGCAGTCCGAGGTCGGCGAGTATGACCGCGTCGGCGCCGAAACGGGCGCAATCGTCGACCGCCTTGCTCCAGCGCCAGAAGGCGCCGGCGCGCGGAAAGGTGTTCAGCGCGACGAGAACCTTGGCGCCATGATTGTGGGCGAATTTGATCGCCTCGGCCATTTCCTCGCGCGAAAAATTCAGGCCGGGAAAGTTGCGGGCGTTGGTTTCGTCGTTGAAGCCGCAATAGACCGCATGGGCGCCGGCTTCGACCGCTCCACGCAGAGCGGCCGGCGTTCCAGCCGGGCAGATGAGCTCGATTGATCGGGGCGCCGTCATTCCCGCGTCCCTTGTCCCGGCCGCGTGAGGGCGACGCCGGTCCAGCGCGCCGCGAAGGCCGCCAGTTCCAGCGCGGGACGCCTGGCGAGCGATTCGAATGGCCCGAACAAGGCGGCGGCCTCGTGGGCGAGATCCATTTCCTCGTTGTCGATGGCGTTGCGCAGCGCCAGCACCGCCGAGGTGTCGCCTTCGATGACGAGGTCGCGCGAAAAGAACAGCGCGTCGCCGTCATAGGCTCCATGGACGAGACCGATCAGCGCCGCCAGAGGGCCGGCGACGCGGGCGTCCCAAGAACCCGCCGCCTCGCGCCGGACGGCCTCCAACCGGGGCGCCTCGGGGCGGGGCAGGAGGCGGAAGGCGAGCGGCAGATCGGTCGGATCGATCAGGAAAATCTTGTCCGCCTCCTCGCCAAGCCGAGCGAACAGCGCGGGATGGCGGCGCCCGAGGCTCCTGGCGAACCTGGCGGCGACAAAGGACAATGGCGCGAGGGGGGCAAGGCGCAAGGCGGCCGCGCCCATCGGCGGAAGCTGGGGGATGGCGTTCATGCTCGACATGAATCGGTTAAACCAGACGGCGCGGCGGCGCGCTTTGACCGTAGTCAAGGCGCGCGAACTTCTTTCACGGCAGGAAAAAGGTTATGTCCTTTCGCACCTTGCCTCCCTTTCGCGATCTGCGCGCCTTCCTTTCCCATCTGGAGGCGCGCCGTCAGCTCGCTCGCGTCGGCGAGCCGGTCAGTCTCGTCCACGAGATGACCGAGGTTCACCGTCGCGTTCTTCTGGCGGGCGGGCCGGCGCTGCGCTTCGACCGCGCGGCGCGCGCCGCCATGCCGGTGATCGCCAATCTGTTCGGAACCGCCGAAAGGGTTGCGGCGGGTTTCGGCGTGAAGCCGGAGGGAATCGGCGAACTGGGCGAGTTGCTTGCAGGATTGCGCGAGCCCGCGCCGCTCGACGGTTTGCGCGATGCGCTCGCGCGCTGGCCTTTTGTCCGCGCCGCGCTGGCCACGCGCCCCGACCGCCAAGCGCGACCGGAGTGCCAGCAGGAGCGCCGGCTTGGCGCCGATGTCGATCTCGGCCAGTTGCCGATCCAGACCTGCTGGCCGGGGGAGCCGGCGCCTCTGATCACTTGGCCGCTGGTCATCACCCGCACGCCCGATTCTGAAGACGACGACACCGCGCGGATGAACATCGGCGTCTATCGCATGCAGGTTCTGGGCAAGGATCGCGCCATCATGCGCTGGTTGGCGCATCGCGGCGGCGCGGCGCATCATCGCGCCTGGGCGGCGCAGGCTAAGGACATGCCGGTCGCGGTGGCGATCGGCGCCGATCCGGCGACGATTCTGTCCGCCGTGCTGCCGTTGCCGGAAACCGTGTCCGAACTGCGCTTTTCCGGCGTGCTGCGTGGCGAACGCCCGCGGGTGGCGCCGGCGCTGACAATTCCCCTGCTGGTTCCCGCCGAGGCCGAAATCGTGCTGGAAGGCTTTGTCTCGGCGACGGAAACGGCGCCCGAAGGTCCCTATGGCGACCATACCGGCTATTACAACAGCGTCGAATCCTTTCCGGTGATGCGTGTGACCGCGATCACGACGCGGCGCGATCCGCTCTATCTCACCACTTTCACGGGCAAGCCGCCGGACGAGCCCTCGGTGATCGGCGCCGTGCTCAACGATCTGGCGCTGCCGACCATCCGGCGCCAGATGCCGGAAATCGCCGACCTCTGGCTGCCGCCGGAGGCCTGCTCCTACCGCACGGCCATCGTCGCGATCCGCAAATCCTATCCCGGCCAGGCGCGCCGGGTGATGATGGGCCTGTGGGGCATGCTGCCCCAATTCAACTATACCAAGATGATCATCGTGGTCGATGAGGACATTGACGTGCGCGACTGGAAGGAGGTCGCCTGGGCCATGGCGACGCGGATGGACGCCTCGCGCGATTTGCTGAGGTTGGAAAGCACGCCGATCGATTATCTCGATTTCGCCTCGCCTGAGGCGGGGCTCGGCGGCAAGCTCGGCCTTGACGCCACCCGCAAGATCGGCGCGGAGACGAAGCGCGAATGGGGCCGGGTTCTGTCCATGGCGCCGGACGTTCAGAGGAAGGTCGATGCGCTGTGGCCGCGCCTCTTCCGCGACCTCGGCGAAGGAGGCGCAAGATGAGCCCGCGCGTGGTTCTTGGACTCAGCGGCGCCTCGGGGGCGGCCATTGGGTTGCGCATTTTCGAAATTCTGCAAAGCTTCGGCGCCGAGACCCATGTCGTCGCCACCCGCGCCGCCGCGCGGACCTTCGCCGAGGAGATCGCGCCCGACGCGTTGGAGCGGCTGCGCGCCCGCGCTGCCCATTGGTACGATGTCGACAATGTCGGCGCGCCGATCGCCTCGGGCTCCTTTCCCACCGCCGGCATGATCGTCGCGCCCTGCTCGATCCGCACTCTGTCGGCTATCGCGCATTGCCACTCCGACAGCCTGCTGACGCGCGCCGCCGACGTGCATCTCAAGGAACGCCGCCCGCTGATCCTGCTCGCGCGCGAAACCCCGCTTCATCTCGGCCATCTTCGCGCCATGACGGCGGCGACCGAAGCCGGCGCCATCGTCATGCCGCCGGTTCCGGCCTTCTATCTCGGGCCGAAATGCGTGGACGACATCGTCGATCAGATCGCCTATCGCGCCGTCGATCTCTTGCGGGCCTTCGAGCCCGCGGCGCGGGAATGGCGCGGACCGAGCGCTTACGCGGGGTGACCGGCGCGAGGCTTGAAGCGAAACGCCGTCATTGCGGCGCTGGCGAATCCCCATTCGGCGCGCCGTCGAGCATTTCGATCAGGCGCGCGCCAAAACGATGGGCGAAGACCTCGCCATGCGGGCCGTCGGCGCCATCGAACGCGGCGGTTTCAACAATCACCTGCGCGCCACGGACCTGATTGGTCAGGCTGTGGCTGACCTCGCCGCGGCGGTCGTCCGCCTCGTCGGCGGGCGCGTCATAGAGGAAAAGCGCCAGCTGAGTCGGGTTCTGCGCCTTGAGAAGGTTGATGAACTTGTAGTCGTGCCAGCCGTCGCGCGGCGCCTTGGCTTTGGCCGCGCTGGCGTCGAT
>JAKANG010000319.1 GCA_021812505.1 Pseudomonadota bacterium | reverse complement strand
ATCTCGTCGATTCCGGCGGCGCCTTTCTGCCGATGCAGGACGAGGTCTTTCCCGACCGCGATCATTTCGGCCGAATTTTCTATAATCAGGCCAATATGTCGGCCAAGAACATTCCCCAGATCGCCGTGGTGATGGGCTCCTGCACGGCAGGCGGCGCTTATGTGCCGGCCATGTCCGACCAGACGATTATCGTGCGGGATCAGGGCACGATCTTTTTGGGCGGCCCGCCGCTGGTGAAGGCGGCCACCGGCGAAGTTGTCACGGCGGAAGAACTGGGCGGCGCCGACGTGCATAGCAAACTTTCCGGCGTGGCCGATTATCTCGCTGAGGACGACGCCCACGCCCTTGCGCTGGCGCGGGGCGTGGTCGCGCATCTCAACCGCCCTAAAACAACTGCTTTTTCGCTCGGAGGCGGCGAGGCGCCGCTTTACGACCCCCAAGAAATCTACGGCGTCGTCGAGACCGATCCGCGCAGAACTTTCGATGTGCGCGAAATCATCGCGCGCATTTTCGACGGCTCGCGTTTCGAGGAATTCAAGGCGCTTTACGGCGCGACTTTGGTGACCGGCTTCGCCGAGCTTTTTGGGAGTCCGGTCGGCGTCCTGGCCAATAACGGCATTCTGTTCGCGGAATCCGCGCAGAAAGGCGCGCATTTCATCGAGCTTTGCGCGCAGCGCGGCATTCCGCTGATTTTCCTGCAGAACATCACCGGCTTCATGGTCGGCCGCAAGGTGGAAAACGCCGGCATCGTCCGCGACGGCGCCAAACTGGTCACGGCGGTCGCGACGGCTCAGGTTCCGAAAATCACGCTGCTGATCGGCGGCTCCTTTGGCGCGGGAAATTACGCCATGTGCGGCCGCGCTTTTGCGCCGCGCTTCCTGTGGACCTGGCCGAACAGCCGCATTTCGGTGATGGGCGGCGAACAGGCGGCGAGCGTTCTGGCGACCGTGCGCCGCGACGCGCTGGAAGCCAAGGAGATGAGCTGGAGCGCGGAGGAAGAGGAAAAATTCCGCGCGCCGATCCGGAGCCAATATGAGCGGCAGGGCAGTCCTTTTTTCGCGTCGGCGCGGCTGTGGGACGATGGCGTGATCGATCCGGCTGAAAGCCGCCGCGTGCTCGGCCTGTCGCTGTCGGCTGCGTTCAACGCTCCCGTTGAGCCGACGAAATTCGGCCTTTTCCGCATGTAGGGAGGCCGCGATGGCTTTTGCGAATGTGGAGATCGAGCGCGCCGGCGGGATCGCTCATCTGTGGATGAACCGGCCGGAACGCCACAACGCTTTTGGCGCCGAATCGATCGCCGCATTGACCGGGGCCTTGGGCGAACTGGCGCAGGACGACCGAACGCGCGTCGTGGTTCTCGCCGGGCGCGGCGCCACATTCTGCGCCGGCGCCGATCTCGCCTGGATGAAGGCTTTCGGCGAGGCCGAATTCGAAAGGAATCTGGAGGACGCGCGCCGCCTCGCCGAACTGCTGGGCCGGCTCGCCGAACTGCCCAAACCGACCATCGCCCGCGTCCAGGGTCCGGCGATCGGCGGCGGTCTGGGGCTTGCCGCGGCCTGCGACATCTGCGTCGCCGCGACCGGGGCCTTTTTTTTGGCCTCCGAAGTGCGGCTCGGCCTGATCCCATCGGTCATCGGTCCCTATGTGGTGCGGGCGATCGGGGCGCGGCAGGCCTCGCGTTTTTTCCTGACCGGCGAACGCATCGACGCGACGCGGGCCCAAAAACTCGGACTGGTTCACGAAATCGCGCCGCCGGACTCGCTCGACGCCAAGATCGGCGAGATCGCGGCGTCCTTGCTTCACGGCGGGCCGCAGGCTCTGGCTTCCGCCAAACTTTTGCTGCGTGAAATCGCCCATCGACCGCTTGACGATTTCTTGAGTGAAGACACCGCTCGACGCATCGCCGAAATCCGCGCCGGGGCGGAGGCCCGCGAAGGCGTCGCCGCTTTCCTGCAAAAAAGGCCTCCTTCATGGCGCGGCTGAACGACGCTCTTTTTGGCAAAATCCTCATCGCCAATCGCGGCGAAATCGCCTGCCGCGTCATCCGCACGGCGCGGCGTCTCGGCGTCGCGACGGTCGCGGTCTTTTCCGACGCCGATTCTTGCGCGCGCCATGTGAGACTGGCCGATGAGGCGATCCGCATCGGCTCGGCGCAAGCGCGCGAGAGCTATCTCGCGATCGAAAAAATCATCGCCGCCGCGAAGGCCTCGGGCGCCGACGCCATCCATCCCGGCTATGGCTTTCTGTCCGAAAATCCCGCCTTCCGCGAGGCCTGCGACGCATCAGGCCTGGTTTTCATCGGCCCGCCGCTCGAAGCCTTGCGCGCGATGGGGTCGAAGTCGGAGGCCAAAAAACTGATGCAGGCGGCGGGGGTGCCGCTGGCGTCGGGCTATCATGGCGACGACCAGGATGCAGGCCGACTGAAACGCGAGGCGGAGGCCATCGGCTTTCCGGTGCTGATCAAGGCGGCTTTGGGCGGCGGCGGCAAGGGGATGCGGCGGGTGGAGGCGTCCGCCGATTTCGACGCGGCCCTCGCGGCCTGCCGCCGCGAGGCGATGGCGAGTTTCGGCGACGCCAAAGTTCTGATCGAGAAATATATCGAGCCGGCGCGCCATATCGAAATCCAGATTTTCGGCGACGCCCACGGCAACATTGTCTCGCTCTTCGAGCGCGACTGCTCGGTCCAGCGCCGGCATCAGAAAGTGCTGGAGGAAGCGCCGGCGCCCGGCCTTTCGGCCGCGCGCCGGCGCGAAATGGGCGCGGCGGCGGTTCAAGCGGCCAAGGCGGTCGCTTACGTCGGCGCTGGCACGGTCGAATTCATCGTCGCGCCGGACGGCGCGTTCTTTTTCATGGAAATGAACACCCGGCTGCAGGTCGAACATCCGGTCACCGAATGCGTCACCGGGCTCGATCTGGTCGAATGGCAATTGCGCGTCGCGGCAGGAGAGCCGCTGCCGAAACGCCAGGACGACATTTTCCTGAATGGCTGCGCGATCGAGGCGCGGATCTATGCCGAAGATTCCGGCAAGGATTTTCTGCCCTCGACCGGCACGCTGGCGGCGCTGCGCTGGCCCGCGCGAGGCCCGCATGTCCGCATCGACGCCGGCGTGGACCAGGGCGATGAGATCGGCCCGCATTACGATCCGATGATCGCCAAACTGATTGTCCATGACGACAGCCGCGCCCGCGCCCTGGCGCGGATGCGCCGGGCCTTGGCGGATTGCCACATCGTCGGCGTCGCCAATAATGTCGTCTTCCTGTCGCGTCTCGTCGCCACCCCGTCCTTTGTCGCCGGACATCTCGACACCGGCCTGATCGCGCGCGAAAGCCCAAAACTCTTTGCTCCGGAAGACCCGCCGCCCGCGGACGCGATTTTCGTCGCCGCCTTGGCCGCGCTCGCCTGCGAACGCGCCTCGCCCCCACGGGGAAACGATCCCCT
>JAKANG010000318.1 GCA_021812505.1 Pseudomonadota bacterium | reverse complement strand
GCCACTTCCGGCCCGACCAGTTCGATGCGATTGATGCTCAGGATCTTGTTCGGCGCATCGATGGCGAGGTCGACCTTAACCTTGTTGATGGCGACCGATTTCTCGGCGGGGCGCTCAGGTCCGATCACGCAGGGCTCAGCCTGCCGCAAGACGAAGCTCCAGGGCGCCGAATCCTGGCTCGGCGGGGTAATCGCCCCCGCCAGGAAGCAGCGTGAGCCGCCGGAAAAGACCTGCGCTTCGTCCACCACGGCGCGATGGTTCGCCGCATCCCAATGCGTCGCCGCGAAAAACTCGTCGAGGAACACCGGAGGAAATTCCGGATCGTCGAAGCGCCAGAAACCCTGACCCAGCGCGAGCCGGGCGTTGGCGTCGAGCACATGCCCGTCGGCCTGGAAGGAGGCGGAGGCCTTGAAGGAAATCGGTATGTCGGAATCGATCGGCAGAACGGTCGTGCCGGCGACCAGCGCGATCTCGTCGATCGAAAACCCGCTGCCGTCGATCGCCAGTTCATGCGGCTGGTCGAGCGCGCCCCGGGCGATTCCCTCCAGACTCCAGCGGCCGTTCGGGCCCACCGCCGACATGTTCACGTCGACCACGGCGCGGCGGGCGGCGGTCGAGCGATCCAGCGAGAACTGAAACTTCTCGAAACCGCGCTTCTGGCCGGCGTCGCGGTCATCGATGACCAGCCGTCCGTCCTTGATTCCGAAATGGTCGAGCGTCGCGATCGGACTTTCCCGCCCCTGGCCGATCTCGAAGATCAGGTTGATGGCGTTGGCGGCCTGCCGCAGCACCTTGGCCCGGGTCGCCCGGACCGGGGCGCTGGTCGGCGGCGCGACGCTGGGAGCCGCCGCGTCGGGCGCGACCGTCGTCTCGACCGCAGGCTCAGGCGCCGCGGACGCCGAATCGCCGCCCGCCGAGAGGTCGAAGCCCCCGTCCGGCCGAACCTGCAATTTGACGTTCAAGCCTTCGATATCGACGCGCGACGGCTTAATCTGGCCGGCGAGCAGCGACAGCGGGTCAAAAATGAGATCCGCCTTGGGCGCGGAAATCAAACGCCGTCCGTCCGGCCGGGTGACCTCGACGCCGCTGACCGCAAGCGCAAGGCCATGCTCCTGCCGCTCGATCCCGAGGCCGCCGATAGCGAGGACGTAATTCGGGCCAAGGCGGCCCTGCAGGGCGGAAACCAGGATCGGCTTGAGTGCGTCGAGATTGACCCGGCCGAAGGCGAGGGCGACCACCCCGACGCCAAGGCCGACCAGCAGCGCCATCAGCGCAAAGGACAGCCCCGCGCTCGCAGCCCGACGCGTCCGGCGAAAACGCCGGCGCGGCGCCGGCGGCGGCGGCCCTTCGAAGATTTCGGGTTCGTTCGTTTCGTTCAATGCGTCCGCTTTCCCTGGCCCTTTTCCTGCTTCAATCGCGACGGGGCGCCTCGGTCGTCCCTCGCCCGGACGCGAAGCCGGTCGGCCGATTCGTCGTCATACCTTAAATCCCCCCGCGCCCCGACGAAACGGAAGCCTCGCGCGCCCGCGAAAACATGCAGACTTTTGGGTCGGAATTTAGCAAAAATGGCGACCTCCAGGCGCCGCGCCATCAGGGCGGCGCGACAGGAAAGGATTATCGATGGCGGACGAACTGAAGATCGGCGACGCGGCCCCGGATTTCACCCTGCCCCGCGACGGCGGCGGCCAGATGTCGCTGAGCGATTTCAAGGGAAAGAAGCTGGTCCTTTATTTCTATCCCAAGGACGACACGTCCGGCTGCACCATGGAAGCCAAGGATTTCAGCGCGCTTGCCGACGCCTTCAAGGCGGTTGGCGCGGCCGTCGTCGGCGCCTCGCCCGATTCGGCCAAGCAGCACGACAAGTTCCGCGACAAATACGAACTGACCTTTCCGCTTCTCGCTGACGAATCGAAACAGGTTCTGGAAGCCTATGGCGTCTGGGTCGAAAAAAGCATGTATGGCCGCAAATATATGGGCGTCGAGCGCTCCACCTTCCTGATCGGACCCGATGGAATGATCGCGAAGATCTGGCGCAAGGTTAAGGTCACCGACCACGCGGCGGAAGTCCTCGCGGCGGCCAAGGCCTTGTAAACGAAGGCCATGACGCTTTTGGCAAAACATTAACCACGCCTGTTTACCATGTTCCGGAGTTCAAAAGCGCCGTGTCCGGCGCGTTCCTCCGGGGCGGTGAACATGCGTGGCGCGTCGCAACCTGTGAAGACCCAGAGGTCAGGCCTCACCCTTCGCCTGACCTCGCCCGGCGCAAGCCGCGAGATCCACCTGCGCCCCACGCTCGCCGCCGCCCTGTTCGGCGCCGTTCCCGCGCTGCTGCTGTCCTGCCTCGGCCTCGGCTCTTATTTCCTGTTCCGCGACGACATGCTGACCTCGCTGATGCGGCGGCAGGCCAGCTTGCAATTCGCCTATGAGGATCGCATCGCCGCTCTGCGCGCCCAGATCGACTCCATCGCCTCGCGCCAGATGCTCAATCAGGACAGTTTCGAGGGCAAGGTCGCCGAACTAGCGGTGCGGCAGGCCAGGCTCGAATCGCGCTCGGCCCTGCTCGCCTCGCTGGCCGCCAAGGTCGATCCGAATAACGCCGCGACGTCGCAGCGAGGAAATGCGGCGCCGGTTGAATCCGATCCCGGGCCGGTCAGGACCCTCAACGCCAAGCCATCGGTCGCAAAGGACGACTTCAAGCCCATTCCCGATGGCTACGCCCTCCGGCGCGCCCAACCTGTCGACACCCACGGCCAGGACCTGTCGGAAAACGGCGATCCGACCTCGCCGGAACAACGTCTGCGCAATCTTGCGGTTAGCTTCGACCGGGTCGAACGCCGCCAGATCGTCGCGCTCAACGAACTGCAGGCGCCCGCCGCCGCCAAGGCCGAGCGCCTGCGCGAAGCCTTCGAGGAAGCCGGCCTGCCGGTCGATCGGATGCTGCGGCGCGCCGCGCCGAAAGCCGACGCCGGCGGCATGACGACCGTCGCCATGGGCGGCCCCTATGTTCCCGCCTCCCCGCCCGGAAAGGCGGGCGAATTCGAACGCGCCTACGCCAGCCTGAACTCCTCCATCAGCATCATGGACGAATTGCGCAGCGCCCTCCCCTATGCGCCGCTGCGCCAGCCCCTGCCCGGCCAACTCGAGATCACATCCGGCTTCGGCTATCGCACCGATCCCTTCTTCGGCCGCCCGGCGCTGCATACCGGCATGGATTTTCGCGGCGATTACGGCGCGCCGGTGCGCAGCACCGCCGCCGGACGGGTGATTTCGGCGGGCCCCGCGGGCGGCTATGGCAATATGGTCGAGATCGACCATGGCGCGGGCCTGACGACCCGCTATGGCCACCTCTCGCGCATCGATGTCCGCGATGGCCAATGGGTCGCCGCGGGCGCGGAAATCGGCGCGATCGGCTCGACAGGCCGCTCGACCGGACCGCATCTC
>JAKANG010000317.1 GCA_021812505.1 Pseudomonadota bacterium | reverse complement strand
GCAACACGCGCGCGCGCGGCTGGTCGGGCGCTATGGCGACGTTCATTCCGACGAAGCCGACGTGGTGGTGGCGCTCGGCGGCGACGGCCTGATGCTCCAGACCCTGCACCGTTTTCTTGGCCGCAATGTCCCGATCTACGGGATGAACCGCGGCTCGGTCGGGTTTCTGATGAACGAATACCGCGAAACCGGGCTGCGCAAGCGGCTCGCCGCGGCGCAAAGCTCGATAATTCATCCTTTGATCATGGTCGCGGAGAACCGCGACGGCGGGACGGCGACCGCGCACGCCATCAACGAAGTCTCGCTGCTGCGCCAGAGCGCCCAGGCCGCCAAGCTGCGGGTCTATGTGGACGGTCATATCCGGCTCGACGAACTGGTGGCGGATGGCGTTCTGGTCGCGACCCCCGCCGGCTCGACCGCCTATAATCTCTCGGCCAACGGCCCGATCCTGCCGCTGGGCGCGCCGCTGATGGCCCTGACGCCGATTTCCGCCTTCCGGCCCCGGCGCTGGCGCGGCGCCCTGCTCTCCGACAAGGCCGAAGTTCGGATCGAAGTCCTGGAGCCCGACAAAAGGCCGGTCGCCGCCGTGGCGGACCATTATGAAATCCGCGATGTCGTGAAGGTGCGCGTCGCCACCGACCATTTCGTCGGGCTGCACCTGCTCCACGACCCCGGCCATTCGATGGAAGAGCGCATACTGCGCGAACAGTTCAGGCAATAGGCTCCAAGAACGCGACAGGAAGGACAAGCCGATGTCCCAACACGGAAAGCCCAGCCCGCGCGGCCTCGACGAGACCATTCTCGCCGACGAGAAATATTCCTTTTCCCGGCTGACCTATGAACTGCGCCGCGCCGACGGGCGCTGGGAAAGGCACGAGCGCAACCTGTTCCGCCGGCCCGACGCCTGCGTGCTTTTGCCTTTTGACCCGGCGCGCGGAAAAATCCTGCTCACCCGGCAGTTCCGGCTCGGGGCCTTCATGAACGACAGGACCCCCGGCCTGCTGGAAGCCTGCGCTGGCACGCTGGACCCCGGCGAGGCGCCCGACGCCTGCATGAGGCGCGAGGCGATGGAGGAAATGGGCCTGGAGGTCAGCGACCTCCGCTTCCTGTTCGAAGCCTTCGTCAGCCCCGCCGCCACCACCGAAAAACTTTATTTCTTCGTCACGCCCTATGGCGCGGAAGCCCGCGTCGCCGATGGCGGCGGCATGGAGGAGGAAGGCGAGGAGATCGAAGTGGTCGAGGCGGATTTCGCCGAAGTCCTGCGCGAGGCCGAAGCCGGCGCGATCCGCGACGGCAAGACGCTGACCCTGCTCTACTGGCTCAAGGCGTCGGGATTGATGAGCTGATCCGGCTCACGCCGCCATCAGCTCCTTTTCCAGCGCGACAAGATCGACCACGATGTCCGTTTCGGCCAGCGGCTCGATCATGCGCTCCACTTGCGGGGCCATTTCGGGACCGGCTTGAGCCGCAATCTGCGGCATGGATTCGCTCTGGTCCGCCAGCCGCTGGCTGCTCTCCGCCGGCGCGAAAGATCCCGCTCCGCCTTCGCGCAAACGGGCAAGGCTTCGGCGGCTGGCCTCGCGCGCGGCGTCGGATTCGAAACGGCGCAGCAACGCGATCAGCCGGTCGAGCCCTTCATCCCGCGCCGCCTCGCACGCCGCCAGCGCCGCATGGATCAGCGGCAGGCGCAACGTCCCCTCCTCGGCGGCATCGTCCGGCGCGCCGCGCCCATTCCGTGCGAGCGCCAGCAGGGCCGCGCGGAAGGCGGCCAGCATCGAGGCGGGCAGGCCTGCCCTGGCGTAGAGCGCGGCGAAGGCGTTCGACGCCGGCTCGCGAATAATCCCCTCGATCCGGCGCGGCCCCACGCCGGTGAGCTCCGCCAGCGTCGCGGCGAACAGGCCGCTCTGGCCGCACAGCAGCGCGCGCAGCGCGAGACCGGCGGTCAATTGCCCGGAAACGCGAAGATAGGCCGCGAGCGCCGCCGTCTCTCCCGAAAAGCCGGCGCAGCCGGCGGCGATGATCATCGCCGCGCGTTCACGCGAATCCCTGGCGATGCGCTCCGAGCGCGCCGGAGAAAGCCAGTTGCGATCGACCGCATGGCGGGTGAGCTGACGCGCCGCCGCCGCGGCGATCGCCGCGCGCGCCGAGGCTGGTATCCAGGACCGAGCGAGCAAGGCTTCGCGCAATTCTCCGTCTTCGCCGAAACGCTCGATCATTCGCCGCATCGAGAATTCCGGCAGATTGGCGCCTTCGTTCACCGCAAGGGTGATCAGGGCCTCGCGGGGCGCGACCTCGGCCATGGCCGAGCAGACGGCGGGTGAAAGTTCGGAACGCAAGGCGATGGCGGCCTGGGCGGCCGCGTCGCCAGTCGCGGCGCAGTCGAGGAGCTGGGCGTCGGTGAGTACGGGCGAACGCGACAGCACGACCGAGGCGATGTCGGACTGGTCGAGCGCGAGACCGAGAACGATGGCCGGCGGCGCATGGGCGGCGCCGGCGAAGCCCTCGGCCAGGGCGCGGCGCACCAGCGGCGAGGGATCGTCGAGCATGGCGTGCAGCGCCTGTTCGGCTTCGGCGCGCTCCTCCGCCTCCATGTCGCTGTAAAGATAAGCCCGCGCCAGGGCGCCGACCGCGTCCGCGCGCGCGCTTGCCGACGCGTTTTCAGACCACAGGATGAAATTGCGAACGATCATGCGAGACCCGCCGGGCTTGAACGCCGCCGTCCTCGCGGACGGTTAACGCAGGATCACGAAACAAGGTAAAGTTTTGCTTAACCGCAGCCCCGATTCGCGGCGCGCCACCCCGGAAATTCAGGCCATGCGCTCCATTCTCGTCGTTCCCGCCGCCCCATCTTCAGTAGAGAGCGCGCTCGCGAGCGAGGCCGACGCCATCGCCATCGACCTCGCCGGCGAAAACAAAGGCGCGCGCCGCGCCGCAGTGGACATCCTGGAGCTGGCGCGCGAGGCCGGCAAAACGGCGCTCGTCATCATCCGGCCGCTGGCCTCGGGATTCGCCGACGCCGATCTCGACGCGGTCATGCCGGGAAGGCCTCATGCGATCGTCCTGCCCGACGCCATCGGCGGGCGCGATGTGCAGCATCTCGGCGCCAAGCTCGCCGTGCGCGAGGCGGAAAACGATCTTGCCGATGGTTCGACCGCGGTTCTGGCGCTCGTGGCCGATTCGGCCGTGGCGATTTTCGAACTCGGCTCGCTCGCCCGCGCGACCCGCCGGCTGATCGGCGTCGGTCGCGACGAGCGCAGGCTGGCGCAAAACCTCGGGCTCTCGATCTCCGGCGAGGACAAGCCCGAGCCCCTGCGCATCGCCCGCGGTCTCGCGGTTCTGGCGGCGGCGGCGGCGGGCGCGCCGGCTTTCGACAGCGCCGAACCGGGCGATGGCGACATTTTCGCGCGCGCCTGCGACCGCGCCGCGCGCGATGGTTTTTCCGGCAAATTCG
>JAKANG010000316.1 GCA_021812505.1 Pseudomonadota bacterium | reverse complement strand
CGCAGCTGGTTGTCCACTTCCAGCTCTTCGAGATTGAGCACCACCGAAACGCGATGCGCCCGCACCCGCGCGCCGATCGCCGCCAGGTCGCGCTCGCATTCGGCGGCGTCGAGCGCGAGATGGCCATAGCGCGCGGCCAGCGAGACGAAGTCGCCTTCCGGATCGATGACGATCTGCTGGACCGAGCCGGCGCTCTGCTCCAGCAGCCGGCGCAAAAGATGCGACTTGCCCGAGCCGGAATTGCCCTGCACCAGCAGGCGCGTGGCCAGAAGCTCCTCCAGATCGATCGTCGCCGGCGCGCCAAGAGCCGCCGCGCCAAGTTCAATGCCGCGCCCCATGAGTCCTCGTGAAGGGCTTCAAGCGAAACCAGGGCGGTTGGGATAGCATTGATGGAGGGCGCCACAAACCGGCGCGGCGGCGGCATTCACAACAAAATCCAGGCGCCGCGACACCAATCCCACGCGACACCGTCTTGGGTGGGATCTATCGGGTTGATCTATCGCGAAAAGGCCCCGGCGCGAGCGCGAAGCGACAAAAGCCTCGCCGGCGGCTAATCTGGCGCCATGACCGAGCGCCCCCGTCCGCCCTGGCTCGAAAAGCTGCGCGATCCGCATTGGCGTTGGCTGCGCGTCCCACTCGGCGCCGCGCTGATCGCCGGCGGGGTTTTCGGCTTCCTGCCTCTCGTCGGCTTCTGGATGATCCCGCTGGGCCTGTCGGTGCTGGCGCTCGACTTTCCCGCCGCGGGCAAGGCGAATCACTGGATCGGGCGCAAATCCCGGGGCGTCGCTGGATGGCTCCGGCGGCGCGGCCTCCTGCGGCGCGCCAAGTCAGAATGAATAGAACACCGGAACCCTGGCGTCGTTCAGCATCAGGCTGGTCGTGCCGCCGATCACCAGCTCCATGAGGCGGGAATGGGCGAAGGCGCCCATCACCAGCAGGCTGACTGGCATGGAGCCGAGGTGTTGCATCAGGCTTCGGCCGGCATCGGCGCCGATGAAGGGCAGATTGGTCACGCTGACCTTGGCGCCATGACGGCTCAGAAGCCGCGCGAGCTCCGCGCCGCGGATGTCGTCGGCGTCCGAGGTCACGCAGGCGACCTCAACCCGCCCGGCCTTTTCCAGCAAAGGCATGGCGTCGCCGACCGCGCGCGCCGAGCGCGCGCCGCCATCCCACGCGACGACGACATTCTCGAGCGTCGGGCCAGCCTTCCAATCCTGCGGAACGACCACGACCGGGCGGCCGGCGCTGAACAGAACGTCCTCGATCAATTTCTGATCGCTCAACAGCACGCCCTTCGGCTGCGAGACGATGACGAGGTCGCACAGTCGCGATGCGGCGGCGAAGGCCTTTCCGGCCTCGTCGGCGGAAAGTTGCGGGATCGCGCAATCCATGTTGACGCCGGCGAGCCGCGCCGACGTTTCGATATGGAGGCCGAGCGCCTTCGCTTTGGCCAGGCGTTCGTCGTTGATTTCCGCGACCATCGCGTTCGCCAGCGGCAGGAGGGGAACCCCGGGCAGGTCCACGCGTTGTGCATTCGCCAGGACGGAGAGATGCGCCCCCTCGCGCCGCGCGAATTCGATGGCGTAATCGATCGCGGCGTCGGCTTGCGGACTTTCGTTCACATCGAGGAGCAACTGAATGGTCTTGTACGCCATTTGAAATTCCTATCTCCGGCCGGAGCGCCCGCCCCAGCCGGTCATCGATCATACAGACAGATTGCGCCGCGGCGCCAGCGGGCGGCCGCGCCTTTCCGAAAGCCACAGATTCGACGGAAATCCATTTAATGCTCCGCCTCGGATCGACCGGCGACGGTCCATCCCGGTTCGAATATTTCCACGCAGGAGGAGGAACAACGCCATGCTGGAAGTCGAGATCCAGGATTACGCGCGCCAGCTGCGCGACGCCCACGGCGACAAGGCTATTGCGGAGGCCGCGCAGAAGGCTCGCGCCTTCGAGGAGAAGGGCGAGAAGGACGAGGCCCGGACCTGGCGCCAGATCGAAGCCGCGATCAAGCTGCTGCGCGGCCCGCACGCCAGCTGATCGCGCCGCGCGCGAAGGCGTCAGTGCAGCTTGACGACCGGCTCGGTGCGCCGGGTGATGAGGCGCGCGAGCGTGTCGAGAAGGGTCTTGGCCGCGCCGTGCAGGGCCAGTTCGTGCATCTTGTAAAGCGACATGTACATCATGCGCGCGAAATAGCCCTCGATCATCAGGCTGCCGCCGACAAGCCCGCCCATCAGGCTGCCGACCGTGCTGAAATGGCCGAGCGACACCAGCGAGCCGAAGTCGCGGTAGCGATAATCCTGGAAGGGCTTGCCGGCCAGCATCCGCCCGAATTGGGCGTAGAGGTGCGACGCCTGCTGATGCGCCGCCTGCGCGCGCGGCGGCACGTTCCCCTCATGGCCAAGCCAGGGACAGGCGGCGCAATCGCCGAAGCTGAAGATGTTTTCGTCCCGCGTCGT
Organism: Pseudomonadota bacterium; assembly: GCA_021812505.1. The sequence continues at coordinate 996 of JAKANG010000316.1, read as the reverse complement.
CTGCAGCGTCGCATTGACGACGAGCTGGTTGAGTCGGTTGGTTTCGAGCCCGGCGAGGTCCTTCAGGAAATCCGGCGCCTTGATGCCCGCCGCCCAGACCACCAGCTCGGCGGGAATGACGCGCCCGTCGGCCAGTTCGACGCCCTCGGCCATCACCCGGGCGACCCGCGCGCCGGTCAGGACCTGGACGCCGAGGCGCGTCAGCAGGTCTTCGGCCGCGTTCGAGAGGCGCGGCGGCAATGAGGTCAGCACGCGGTCGGCCGCCTCGATCACCGTGACCTTGATGTCCTTGTCCGCATCGACCCGGTCGAGGCCATAGGCGACGACCTCGCGCGTCGTGCGGTGCAGTTCCGCCGCCAGTTCGACCCCGGTGGCGCCCGCGCCGATGATCGCGACCTTCAGCTGCTCCGGGCGCAGCGGCGTCGTTTGCGCGTGGGCGCGGATGCAGGCGTTGACCATGCGCTCGTGAAACCGCGTCGCGTCGCTCTTGTCCTCGAGCTTCATCGCATATTGCGTCACGCCCGGCGTGCCGAAATCATTGCTCTGGCTGCCGATCGCGATGACCAGCGTGTCATAGCCGAGGGAGCGCCCGGGCGTGACCTCCCGGCCCTCGGAATCGAGATAAGGCGCGATATGGACCTCGCGCTTTTCGCGGTCGAGGCCGATCATTTCGCCGCTACGATAGCGGAAGCCGTGCCAGTGCGAATGGGCGAGATAGTTCACCTCGTGTTCCGACATGTCCATGCTGCCCGCCGCGATCTCGTGCAGCTTCGGCTTCCAGACATGGGTGCGGCTGCGATCGACGAGCGTGACATCGAATACGCCCTTGCGCCCATATTTGTCGCCGAGCCGCGTCGCCAGCTCCAGCCCGCCGGCGCCGCCGCCGACGATGACGACGCGATGGCCGGGCTCCAGGCGCCTTTCCGCGTTGGTCATGTTCTTCTCCGATGAAAAACAGGCGACGGCCCCCGCTTCACCGCCTCCGGGGCGCGGCTG
>JAKANG010000315.1 GCA_021812505.1 Pseudomonadota bacterium | reverse complement strand
TCCGCTTCTCGTCGGACGCCACCGCGAAAGGCGCGTTTTCGCTGCGCGCCTTGACCGTAAATCCGTCCGGCAATTTCGTAACCCTGTCGCCGTGGCTCATCCAGACCTGATAGGAGCCGCCCATCTCCCACACGCCCTCGAACAGGGCGCTCGGCTCGACGATCTCGACATTGGCGCGGCCGAATTCTGCGTGGTGTCCGCCTTCCACCGCGCCGCCCATCTGCGCGGCGATGGTCTGCTGGCCATAGCAGATCGCCAGGATCGGCAGGCCGGAGTCGAGGATGTTTTTCGGCGCGCGCGGCGAATTCGGGTCGGTGACGGAGGCCGGGCCGCCGGAAAGGATCACAGCCTTGGGCGAGAACTGCGCAAAAGCCTTTTCCGCCGACTGGAACGGCGCGATCTCGCAATAGACGCCGGCCTCGCGCACCCGGCGCGCGATGAGTTGCGTCACCTGAGAGCCGAAATCGACGATGAGCACTTTGTCGTGATGCTGGCGTAGGTCGTCTTGCAAGGAGGTCATGGCGCAATCCCGTCGGTTGGCTTCGATTAAGCCAAGGTTTGGGGGCAGGCAAGGCGCCGAACGCGCCGCGCCCTTCTCCTGGCGCCATTACGCACGGAAATTTTTTGAAATTTCCGGTTTTGGGCTGATGACAAGCGAAATAGCTTCGACTAACGTACGCCCGTGCTCGAAAACGGGCGCCCGGGCTCCAAAGAGCCGGTGCTTGCTGTCCAAGTCGTGGGAGGACGTTTCGCAGCGATCATGCGTCGGCGAGGGCGTACGGCCCCAGCCGCTCGATGCGAAACAGGACAAGGTAAGGCGGAGCGGAAAGACTTGACCGTCTTTCCGCTCATTCATTTTCGACATCGTTGATTTTCTTGACATCATCGATTTTCAAGACGTCCCAGGCTCGCCGCAGCGCTCCCAATCCGCCTTGACCTGGTGCCGGTACTCCTCGAAGCGTCTTTCGGCGATCGATGCGCGGGCGCCGGCCATCAGCTCCTGATAATAAGCGAGATTGACCCAGGTCAGCAGCATCATGCCTAAAATTTCCTGGCAGCGCACGAGGTGGTGCAGATAGGCGCGGGAATAATCCCGCGCCGCCGGGCAGGAGGAATGAGGATCGAGCGGGCGCTGATCCTCGGCGTTTCGTGCGTTGCGCAGATTGATCTTGCCCCAGCGCGTGTAGGCGAGGCCGTGGCGCCCGGCGCGGGTGGGCATGACGCAATCGAACATGTCGATCCCCCGCGCGACGGATTCGATCAGATCGTCGGGTGATCCGACGCCCATCAGATAATGCGGCTTGTCCTCCGGCAGATGCGGCATGACCGTCTCGATCATCGCCAGCATCACCGCCTGCGGCTCGCCGACCGCGAGGCCGCCGACCGCGATCCCTTGAAAATCCATATCCGCGAGAGCCCGCGCGCTTTCGACGCGCAGGGCCGGCTCCGCCCCGCCCTGGACGATGCCGAAACAGGCGCGGCCCGGCTGCTCACCGAAGGCCTTGCGCGAGCGTTCCGCCCAGCGAAGCGACAGGCGCATGGCGCGCTCGGCTTCTTCCGCCGAACAGGGAAGTTTGACGCATTCGTCGAATTGCATCTGGATGTCGGAGCCGAGCAGTCGCTGGATTTCCATTGAGCGCTCGGGGGTCAGCACATGGCGGGCGCCGTCGATATGGGACTGGAAGGTGACGCCGTTTTCGTCGAGCTTGCGCAGTTTGGCAAGCGACATGACCTGAAAGCCGCCGCTGTCCGTGAGGATCGGATACGGCCAATTCATGAACCTGTGCAGCCCGCCGAGCGCGGCGACACGCTCGGCGCCGGGCCGCAGCATCAGATGATAGGTATTGCCGAGCACGATGTCGGCGCCAAGCGCGCGCACCTGATCGGGGTACATCGCCTTGACCGTCGCGGCGGTGCCGACTGGCATGAAGGCGGGTGTGCGTATATTGCCTCGGGGCGTCGCGATTTCGCCGAGACGCGCGCCGCCGTCGCGGGCGATGAGCCGGTAGCTGAAATTCTCTGTCATCGGTTTCCCAGGCGGCGGCCAAATATTTCTCAGGCCGCCGCGCGCGCCGCTTCCGCCAGACGCGAAAAGACGACGACCACGAAAGCCCTTTTGTCGAGATTGTATATTTCCAGTTCGCGCGCCTCGCGTTCCAGAAACTCCCATGCGTCGGCATAGGGCGCCACCGCGCGCGGGCCAAGCCCCTTGTTCTTGTGCAGATTGTCGCTCAGCCAACCATAGAGCGCGCGCAGAAAAGCGTCGAACTCGCTCGCGGCCTCGCGCGCCGCGATCGCCTCGCCGATGCGCTGGGCGAGGAGCCAGTCCACATCCGGGAGCCGCGCCAGGATTTTCCGGGTCATGCCGTCCACGGGGCTCTCCCCGGCCAGGATCAGCCGCAAGGCCTCGCGCGCCGACCCTTCCGCGCGGGCGCAGGCGCGCGCCAGATCGGCTTCCGCGACCGCTTCGCCCGCGGCGTCCAGCGCCGCGCCCACGGCGGAACGCAGCGCGGGCTCGTCGAGCTGCTCGAGCGCCAGCAGCCGGCACCGCGAGCGGATGGTGGGGAGAATGCGGCCGGGATGATGCGCGACCAGGAAAAACAGGCTGCGCGGCGGCGGCTCCTCGATCAGCTTGAGCAGGGCGTTGGCGCTGTTCACATTGAGATCGTCGGCGCTGTCGACGATGGCCATGCGCCAGCCGCCCTCGCCCGCCGATTGTTCGAACAGGTGAAGCACGGCGCGCACGTCGTCAACCGTAATGCGCGTCCAATGTTTTTTGGTCTTCTCGTTCCATTCGCGCCGCAGCAGGGCCAGGTCGCCGAAGGACATGGCCGCAATCCGGCGCGCCGCCGGGTTGTTCGGATCGACCGCAAGATTTTCCGCGCGCTGCACGGCCGGCAGGCGTGGGTCGGGATTGGCCGCGATGAAGCGCGCCATGCGCCAGGCCAGCGTCGCCTTGCCGATTCCCTGCGGGCCGCCGACGATCCAGGCCTGCGGCATGCGCCCGTTGCGAAAGGCGTCGAGCAATTCGCGCTCGGCCTTGTCGTGACCGAACAGACTATTGGTGTCGCGCGGATGAGGCGCCGGTTCGAAACGATCGCTTTCCGGCGGCAGGTCCTCCCAGTCGCTTACGCCCATTGCTTCTCGCCCAAAGCCGGAAGCGGCCATTTATCCCGGCAGGCTGCGAAAATCGCCTCAGCCACCTCGTCTTCCGGGTTTGAGGCGTCGATCACCTTGCAGCGGTCGGGCTCGGCGCGAGCGATCTCCAGGAACTTTTCGCGCAAAGCCACATGAAAGGCGACCGCCTCGCCCTCGAATCGATCCACTCCGGCCTGCCCCCGCCTCTTTTTCGCGCGCTCCAACCCGATTTCGGGCGGGAGGTCGAGGATGAAGGTAAGGTCCGGCCGCACGCCGTCGAGCGTCACGCGCTCCAGCGTCGCCAGCACGTTCTCGACGGCGCCGC
>JAKANG010000314.1 GCA_021812505.1 Pseudomonadota bacterium | reverse complement strand
GCGGCGCGCCAGGCGCCTGGACCATGCTGCCCGCGCTCGACGGCGCGGCGCGCGACCTCGTCGAGGCGGCGGCGGTGTTCTTCCTCGCCACGCGCGGGCCGGACGGCGTGGACATATCCCATCGCGGCGGACCGTCCGGCTTCATCGCGATGCGCCAGGACGGCGGGCTGCTGATCCCGGACTTTCCGGGCAACAATTATTTCAATTCATTCGGCAACCTGCTCCACGATCCGCGCGCGACCCTGCTTTTCGTGGATTTTCCCACAGGCCGCGCGCTGCGCCTGCAAGGCGCCGCGCGGGTGGATTTCGCGCCCGCCCGCATGTGGACCTTCACGCCCGACAGCGCCGCCAGACTGGAGACCGGCGCACGGTCTTCGGCCCTCCGCGCGCCGACGAGCGGGGGGACCGGAAGCCGCCTGAATCGATAGCGTTTTGCCCACAGGCCTTTAGGCCTTCATTAACCATGTTTGTCCAAAGTGGCGGAAATGGACAACAGGCAGAACGGCGTGCGGCGCCCCATTCCATCGCCCAGTTCGCCATCGCTGGTGTCGTTGCGCCGCACGGCGGCGTCGGCCGGAGACCAACCGCCGCTGGTCCTGGTCTTTGTCCTGGCCTTCGGCCTCACCGCCCTCCCCGTATTCCTTCACGCATTCGGCCAGCCGCTGGCCCTTGCCGTCTGCGCCGCCCTGGCGGCCGCCGCCGCCATGACGATCGAGGCGCAGGTCCCCGTCATCGTCCTCACCGCGACGATCTTCCAGAACGTTTTCGTCTCGATCGCGTCGGTGAATTACACCGACATCCATGACCTCGATCCGATGAAGAGCTACAATTTCGTCACCACTGTCGTCACGTGGCTGGTGGTGATGGCGGGCTTCTTCAACCGCTGGCGGTCCTTTTCGCCCTTCACCCGGCGGATGATTTTCGCATCCTGCGCCTTGCTGGCGATTTATGGCGTCTATTTCCTGGCCGGCGTCCTGATCAACCCCCACAGCGCCGTGGTCTATATGCGCAATATCGGGACGCCGATCCTGTTGTTTCAAATGTTCCTCATCGTCGCGGCCCGCCATGAGCTGGCTCTGCCGAGACTCGTCGTTGTCCTGCTCGGGCTGATGATCGGCGCCGGCTACACGGAAGTCCTCGCGCACGATCTATGGCTCGACCTCACCAACGGCTGGCATTACCTCGCGCTTTCCTATGCCGACAACGCCAGCAGCCTCAAAACCCTCGACGAGGCCAATCGCTCCGGCGTCGTGCCGGTCAATCTGGTCGATTACGGCCGAACCGACCTCTTCAATTCGCCGATGTTCGCGGCCTTGCATCTGACAGTGCTGCGCCTCGAAGGGCCGAACCTCCATTCGATCAGCTTCGGCTACGCCCTGGCGGCGCTCCTGTCCTTCGCCGCGATCCACAGGCGCCGGGCCGCGGCGCTGCTCGCGGCGCCCCTGCTGCTGCTGACCAGCGCCAAGGGCCCGCTGATGCTTGCCGTCTTCACTCTTGTCTTTCACGAGGCCGCGCGTCGCTGGGACCCGAGGACGGCGCTTAAAATCCTGGCGCTCGCGCTCGCGGCTTTCGCCGTCTTCGCCCTGGCTTTCGGTTTCAGGAACGGCGACTATCACGTGCTCGGCCTCATCGGCGGCCTCAACGGCTTCATCAAAAATCCGGTCGGCCACAGTCTCGGCGAGGGGGGCAATCTTTCCTTCGCCAGTTTCAACGTGATCGACTGGAGCAAGTTTCAGCGCGAAGGCGCGGCCGACGTCGCGGTGGAAAGCGCGGTCGGCGTCATGCTCTTCCAGCTCGGCGTCGCGGCGGTCGCGGCTTTCGCCTTTTACGCCTGGATCGCGCGGACGGCCCTGTCGCTCTTCGAGCACGCCCGGGCGCCGGCTCTGGCCTTCGCAACCGGCGCCATCGCGACCACCATGGTCAACGGCCTGTTTCAGGAAGAAGCCTATTTCGCGCCGCTGGCGCTCGGCCTGGTGATGGGCCTCGCCGGCCTGTCGCTCGGCGCGGCGGATCGCGCCCTCGCCGCCAGGAAACCGCAAGGCGCGCCCGCACCGAGGCTCCGCGTCTCCCAGGCCGCGGGCAACGGCGCGGGCTTCAGCCGTCCGGCAGCAATGCGCTCATGACGCCCGCGTCGATCCGCCCCTGTTCGTCGAGCAGGCCAAAGCCGCCGGCGTAATCCCAATGCGCCCAGCCGAAGCCGTTGGCCTCCGCCGCGGCGCGGACCGCGGCGAGCCAGGCCAGACGGCCGGCGCGCGGCGCCTTGAAGCGCAAGACCCCGAATTCGTTGACGATCACCGGGACGGCATGGCTGGCGCTCCAGGCGGCCAGCGCCGAAAATTGCGCCGAAATGGCGGCCGGCGTCCATGCCGTCCGCGCGGTTTCCTCCAGGGCCCGCGCCGCCGGCCGATCGCCCCGCGCCAAAGCCTCGGCGCGCAGACGCGCCAACACCGGAACGCGCTCGGCCGATGGAAAAGGCACGCCCTCCAGATGGCTGTAGGGACTTGAGGCGTCCCAGTCCAGGCCCTGATGGGTAAAGATCATCGGCGTGTAGAAATGGACCGCATAGAGGACATTGCGGTCCGCGAACGGCCGCCACCGCGCCAGTTGTTCGGCCCGCTGGAAAGGCGCCGGTCCGACGACCAGCGTCGTGCGCGGAAGCAGCGCCCTGGCCTCTCCCGCCAGGTCCTCCGCGAAGGGCCGCCAGACGTCGTCGCCGATGTCGGCCTCGTTCAGCAGTTCGGCAAAGATGCGCGGCGCCGGCCATCGCTCGAGACGCGCCGCAAGGCCTCGCCAACCGGCGCGCAAGGCTCTCTGCGCCTCGTCGGGATCGGAGCGCAGCAGGTCGTGGAGCGGGCCGTCGGGGTGAAGATCGACGGTGACGGCGTAATCGAGCTTGAGCAGCCGTCCCAGACTGCGTTCGAGGTCGTCGAGCGCCGCGCCGCGCGCGGCCGGGCCGGAAAAATAGGGCAAGGCGGCTTCGGCGACGAGCGGCAGGCGGATATGGGTCATGCCGCGCCGGCGAAGCGCCGCGAGCGTCGCCGGATCGGCGGCCTTACCATCCCGCCGCGGCGCCTGATCGGGCAGGTTGAAGCCGCGCCGCAGCGCGGGCGGAATCCCGGCGCCCGGTCTGGATTCATTGCCGGCCGCGCGGGCTGTCGAAAAACCGCCGGCGGCCGCGAGGCCGCTCAGGAATTTGCGCCGGTCGAGCGCGAAAGTCACGTATCGCCTCCTTTCCGCCGGCCGCGAGGACGAGCTGGCCGGGTCGTCGCGGGCGAGCCGCCGAGAAATACTGCGCCAAGGGGCCTTTGGGCGGTCGGCAACACATCATTTACCATTTCTGTATTTTATGAGCGAAAGGGTTTAGCGCCAAACCGCTTGTTTTCCCGAGCTTCGAGTCGTCAATGGACATCAAGAGCTTTGTTCCGTCCTGGCGCCGAGTCTCGGGCGAGAACGCATCCGAGGACGCG
>JAKANG010000313.1 GCA_021812505.1 Pseudomonadota bacterium | reverse complement strand
GACGTGCGCATCGTCGACGAGGCGGCGCATGAGGTCGGGGTCAACAAGATGGGCTCGATCGTCGTGAAGTTGCCTTTGCCTCCCGGCTGCCTGCCGACGCTCTGGCGGCAGGACGAGCGCATGAAGGAGAGCTATCTCTCGGAATTCCCAGGCTATTACAAGACGGCCGACGCCGGCTTCGTCGATGAGGACGGCTATCTCTACATCATGGGCCGAACCGACGACATCATCAATGTCGCCGGACACCGCCTCTCGACCGGCGGCATGGAGGAAGTGCTGGCCTCGCATCCCGATGTCGCCGAATGCGCGGTGATCGGCGTCAAGGACGAGTTGAAGGGCGAGCAGCCCTGCGGCTTCGTGGTGCTGAAATCGGGCGTCACGCGCTCGCCGATGGACATCGAGAAGGATCTGATCAAGCTGGTGCGCGACAAGATCGGGCCGGTGGCCGCCTTCAAGATAGCGATCACCGTCAACCGGCTGCCCAAGACGCGCTCCGGCAAGATCCTGCGCGGCACGATGAAGAAAATTGCCGATCACGACCCCTGGACCATGCCGGCGACCATTGACGATCCGGCGATCATGGATGAAATCATGGCCGCCCTTCAAGCTAAGGGATTCTGACGGCGATCCGTTTTCCGCGCCCGGCGTCCGACGCCGGGCCGTTCCGAAGAAAGGATCGACGCAAGCGCCCTTGGCGCGGGCGGTTCTACTCGAAGGGGAGCGCGGCGATGCCGGAACGATGGATGCAGATCAAGGGCGATCCCTCGATTCGGGCGCAATTATTCAATCAGACCCGCATCGAAAGCCTGTTCGACGCCTCGATCGACCGGGTGCATGCGATCGTGCGCCAATTGCTCGCGCGCAAGGGCGTTTTTCACGCCAAGGTCCATTATTCGTCCAATCAGCTCACCTGCTGGTTCGCCCGCGACCCGTTCGTTTATGAGAAATTCGTGGGCGAGGAAGTGCTGCAGGACGGCTTCGTCGAGCGTTTTCCCGACTCCGACTATGCCGGGCGCACCTCCGTCATCGACGACGATCACATCGTGCGGCTGCTCGACGAATTCAAGCGGCTGCGGCTGACCGATGAAACCGTCTATCTGCGCAATGGCGCGGTCAATCTGATCAACGGCATGGTCAATCTGTCCTTTTCCTGCGACGGCACGCAATATATCGACTACCGCGCCTTTTTCGCGCAGCTCGAATCGATTAGGTGACGACGCTTTCGTTAACGCCAGTTAAGCATGCGCGCCGGAACGCCTCGGCCATTAGCATTTCCTCAACAGGATTGGACCTAGCGTCGGACTTATTGCAGGCGAGGGCGAGATGGCTTCGACACATACGATCGGTCCGGACATGTTGTTGCGATGCTGTGAATACATCGCGCTCCGCAAGGAAGTTCGCACCGAGGACGTTGCCGTCTTCGAGTCCCGCTGCTCGGCCGGCGCCGAATTGACCCGTAAAGAAGCCGACGCCCTGTTCGCCCTCGCTTACGCCGGCTTTCCGGCCTGTCCGGAGTGGCGGGAGTTTTTTTCCGAAACCATGAGCGGCTGGTTCGTCGAAACCTATGCGCGGAACGATATCGACGATGAAGCCGCCCGCCGGCTGATCGCCTGGCTGGGCGGCGACGAGGCGCGGCTCGACGCCGCCCGCTTCCGCTTCCTGATGTGCGTGCTGGAACGCGCGTCGCACTGCCCCGACGACCTGCTGGCTTTCGCCCGCGCCGCCCTGATGCGCGCCATGGGCGTGGAAAAGCCGGCGCCCCGCCGCGAGCGCCTGGTTGTCTGAGCGTCTTCCGATTTGCCTTCCCGGGATCAACCCGGCCGGGCCCCGACCAGGGCGTTTGCTTTTGCGCTTTCCCTCTGCGCCGTGGCGTTCAAAGGCCCGTCGCGCGCAAAGCCTGTCGCCGGCTGGCGAAGGCGGTAAGGAAGGCGGCGTAGCTCCAGGCCAGGCTTTGCGCCGAAACCGGAGCGCCATCGATTTGCGAGAACTGCTCCGCGAGAACCCCCGATTCCGGGGCGAAACGGCGGGCCGCGGCCATGACAGCGTCGCCGCGCGCGATCAGCGCCCGCGCCAGCCCGTCGTGAAAGGCGGGCCGAAGCCTCCCGCCACCCAGCCGTGAACCGTCCACGCCCAGAAGTCCCACGAGATTTTTGCGATTCGCGGAGGAAAGGGCGATGTTTTCACCGGAAGCGGCGGCCGCCGCAAAGCGGTAATGGAATTCGGCCGCGGCAAAGGTCGAAAAATAAAAGGCGCCGCCGGTGAAATAGATGTCGCCCTCGTAACGCCCATGGGCGGTCCCGCATTCTGTCGGCCGGTCCCGGTTGATCGGATAGATGCGGTCGAACAGCTCTTCGAGCCGGCCCAAGGTCGCCAGGGCCCTCGGATCGGCGGGGCTGTGCGGGCCGTTGCGCCGCGCCGCCTGGATGACGCCGAGGATCACGGCGAAATCGAGCCGCATCGTCGCGGCGGGGTCGAGCCCCGGATCGGGAAGCGGAGTCAAACAGGCGCCGAACCGGTCGTCGAAATATTGATCGAGACCTCGCGCCGCCTCCTGCGCGGCCAACGCGAAATTCTCGGCCCGTGCGGCGTCGCCCAGCGAGCGCGCCCATTCGGCGCCGTCGCTCAAGGCGGCGAACTGCGCGATCTGAGTGTGGTAATGCCGGCCCCAGCGCTCCTCCCACAGGTCGTAGCATGGCTCCCGCCAATATTTGAACGTAAAATCAAGGTCGGTTTCAATCAGCGCGCGCAGAGCGGCGAGCGGCAGAAAGGGACGGAGCTCCTGGTTGCGCCAGTAGCGCATCGCGGCGAGCGCCCGCAGCGCCGGGCCGTCGTTTTGCGGGCGCCGCCAGCGGAAAATGTCCAGCCGCCCGTCGGCCCCCAGACGCGCCTCGCCCAGCGCGCGATCGCCATATATTTCCGCCATTTCCGCGCGCGTGCGCAGGTTCTTGACAAAAGCTGGCAGGACGCCGGCGCATTCTCGCTCGTCGCGCGGATTGGCCCGCCCGTCGAGCCGGCTGATCGTCAAGCTGAATTCGATGAATTCGCCGAAAAGCCGCAAGCCCTCCTCGCGCAGCGTCCCATCCTCGATGAGGATGCGCAGGGCGTCGATGACCACGGCGGAATCGCGCAGCCAGTGGAAGAAGAAATCCGGATTTTCGGCGAGATCGGCGCAGGCCAGCACCGAGCCGCGCGCCGCCCGGACGGTCTGGCCATACTCGGGGCGACACTTGACCAGATGGGTGGCGGAAATGGCGCGCGGCATGTATTCGGCGCAATGCCGATATTGGCGGGCCATCCAGTCGTCCAGGCCCGATATCCAGGATCGGGATCGCGGCTCGCTCATGGGACCCCTCCCGCCGGAGATGGCGCGCGCGTGTCCCCGTCCGCATCGCAGCCGGCCGGAAACGCCCCGCTTTCGCCGCGCGGAGTGCGACTGAGGCGCAGGACATGCCGGAAGAAAGGTTCGGCGCCCTGCGC
>JAKANG010000312.1 GCA_021812505.1 Pseudomonadota bacterium | reverse complement strand
AGATGATGACGGAAGTCTGACCCGCCGCCGCGGTCGCGTCAGGACGCCCGCCGGCTCGGCCGCGGGCTTCCGCCCCGCGCCCGAGGCGGCTATCAGCGGCGACGCGCTTCGACTATTCTCGCGCGGCAAAGGAGCGCGACCATGCAGATTCATCTCGTCCTTACCGTCATTGGCCGCGACCGGCCGGGTTTGGTGAGCGCGGTTTCCGAAACCATCGCCGCCGGCGGCGGCAATTGGCTCGACACGCGCATGGCGAGCCTCGCCGGCCAGTTCGCCGGCATGCTTCTGGTCGCGATTGCGCCGGAGAAGGCGGATGCCTTGGTCGCCTCGCTGCGCGAGCTCGAAACGCAAGGGCTGCGCTTCATCATCGAGAAAAGCGACGGGCCGGCGCCGGCCGGCGGGCGCTCCTTGCGGCTCGAACTCGTCGGCCTCGACCGGCCCGGCATCATCAGGGACATTTCCCATGTCCTCGCCGCGCAGAACGTCAGCATAGCCGAACTCGAAAGCGAATGCGTGAGCGGATCGTTCTCTGGCGAAGCCATGTTCAAGGCGCGGGCGCGGCTGACTCTGCCCGACGGGCTCGATCTCGAAGACCTTCGCCAGTCCCTCGAAGCGCTCGCGCACGAACTGATGGTCGACCTCTCGCTCGACGATCATTCCGCGCTCACTTCTGCCGCTTAGGCGACAGAAACCGCGCCCATTCCGGGCTCCGCGCCGATTCCTCGCGGCGCCGGGACCGCGTCTCACTTGCGGCCATCGGCAGGCGGCGCAAGAAAGCGAATTTTTTCGACGCCAATCCGGCTTTCCGCGATTGCAAGGCGCTTTCGCTGGACCGTGACAGGATTCTTGGCCAAGGTCCGCGCCCGATCCCTGAGCGAGAGATTTCGTTTTGCGCGCATTTTTCGGCAGGACCGCGCGAAGCCTCAATGAACGCGCGGTCGTGTTGCTGGTCCTCACCGCAGCGATGTGGGGCGCCAATGGCGTCGTCAGCCGCGCCGCCGTCGGCGCCGTCGCGCCCATGACCATGGTCACGCTGCGCTGGCTCATTGTCTGCGCCGTGCTTCTGCCGTTGGTGCGGGCCCCCCTGGTCGCGCGCCTTCCGGAAATGCGCCGCCACTGGCGCTTTCTCGCCGCCATGGCGCTCTCGGGCTATACCGGCTTCAACGTGCTGTTCTATCTCGCGGGCTATTGGACCAGTGCGGTGAACATCACCTTGTTGCAAGGGGCCATTCCGCCGATGGTTCTCGCCGCCGCGGCTCTGTTCGCCCATGAAAAGGTCATTCCGCGCCAGGTCGCGGGCATGGCCGTGTCCTTTCTCGGCGTCGGCCTGATCGCCACCCGCGGCGATCTCACCCATATCGGCGCGCTTTCCTTCAATCTCGGCGACCTGATGATGCTCGCGGCCTGCGCGCTCTATGCCGGCTATACGATCGCGCTGCGCAAGCGGCCGCCGCTGCCGCCGCTGGTGTTTTTCGCCGGCATGGCGGTCGCGGCCTTCGCCGAGTCGTTGCCCTTTCTCGGGGCCGAAATCGCCCTTGGCCACGCCTATTGGCCCACGGCCAAGGGCTGGGCGCTCGTCTTTTTCGTGGCTTTGGCGCCGTCTCTGGTTAGCCAGCTCTTCTTCATGCGGGCGGTGGAGTTGATCGGTCCGGGACGCGCCGGAATCTTTTCCAATCTGACGCCTTTGTTCGGCGCCTTTTTCGCGATTGTTTTGCTCGGCGAGCCCTTTCACTTCTATCATGGCGTCGCCATGGCGCTGGGCCTTGCCGGTATCGCTTTGGCGGAGTCTGCCAAATGGCGGAGGGTCGCCCCGCATGAATCGTCGTGAATTCTTCAGCCTTGCCGCGTTCGTCGCCGCTTCCGTTTCGGCGCGGGCGGCGGGCGATTTCGCCGGCTTTGTCGAGGGCCTGCGCCCGCGGGCTCAGGCCGCGGGCGTGCCAGGGGCGCTCTTTGATTCGGTGGCGTCTGGTCTGACCCTCGATCCGTCGCTGACGGGGAAGCGCGCGGCCCAGGGCGAGTTCGTCCGACCGCTGAAATCCTATGTCGATGAAGCGGCCTCTTCGGCGCGGGCGGCCAAGGGCCGGGCGATGGCGGAAAAATACGCCGGACCCTTGCGCGAGATTTCAGCGCATTATGGAGCGCCGGCGGCCATGATCGTCGCGCTCTGGGGCATGGAAAGCGATTTCGGCGCGGCGCGCGGCGATCGCGATATTTTCCGCTCGCTCGCGACCTTGGCTTTTCTGAATCCCGACAATCCCGTCTATGCGCAGGAGTTCGTGGCCGGGCTCGTCTTGCTGCAGCGTGGGATTCCGCGCGAAAAACTGCGCGGCTCCTGGGCGGGCGCGATGGGCGATCCGCAATTCATGCCCTCGGCCTATCTCAAATACGCCCGCAGCTTTGGGGCGCGCGGGACGCCCGACATCTGGACGAGCGCCCCCGATTCGCTCGCCTCGATCGGTAATTTTTTGAAAGAATCTGGCTGGAAGCCGGGGTTGGCGCCGCTGATCGAGGCGCGAATTCCCGAAAATTTCGCTTACGCGGCCTTGCGCGACGATTTTTCGGGCTTCGCCCACGCAGGCGTCACGTCGCTTGATGGCGGCGGCTTGCCCTCGTCCGGCGAGGCTATGCTGTTCTTTCCGGTCGGCGCGCCGAGCCCCGCCTTTCTGCTGGGTGAAAATTTCTTTGTGCTCAAGGCCTATAATTTCTCGGATTCGTACGCCTTCGCGGCTTCGGTCCTGGCTGACCGCATCGCCGGCCGCCCGGTTCTGCGCGCGCCATGGCCGAAGGAAAGCCAGCCCCTGACGCTCGCTGAGCGCGAGGCGATCCAGCGCGGCCTGACGGCGCGGGGGCTCTATGACGGCAAAATCGACGGCCGTTTTGGGCCGGTGACCCGGCTCGCCATCCACGCCTTGCAGAAACAGGCCGGGGCCGCGAAAGCCGATGGCTATCCGTCGCGCGCAGTTCTAGAGCTTCTGGCCAAAAAATAAGCGCAGCCTTGTGGGCTGCGCTCTGGGTCGCCGTAAATGGGCGCAGCTCATTCAGCCGCGCGTTTCATGGCCGGATAAGTGCAGGGCGCGTCGTTGGCGAAGGGCGCCTCGACATTCTGCGGCTCCACGAAGGGAATGCGCAGCGTCGACCAGACATCGACCAGCGACTCGACCAGATGAGTGATATGGGCGTCGCCGTGATAGGGGGTCGGGGTAATGCGAAGGCGTTCGGCGCCGCGCGCCACGGTCGGATAGTTGATCGGCTGGATATAGATGCCATGCCGGGTCATCAGCATGTCGCAAGCGGCCTTGCACAGCTGCGCGTCGCGCACCATGACCGGCACGATATGCGACGGATTGGGCAGGACGGGCAGGCCCGCCTTCATCAGGGCGTGCTTGGTGAGCCAGGCCTGGCGCTGATGGGCCATGCGCAAATCGGGGCGGGTCTTCGCGAGGCGCACCGATTGCGCAGCCGCAGCGCAGACGGCCGGCGGCAGGGCC
>JAKANG010000311.1 GCA_021812505.1 Pseudomonadota bacterium | reverse complement strand
CTTCGCGCTGTTCAATCTTGGCGCCGCCGCTTTCTTCAAGGGGGACAAAGCCGAAGCGGTCAAGGCGCTCAAGGAGAGCGTGAAACTCGACCCGTCGAACACCTATACTGCGCTCTGGCTGTATCTTGCTTCCGGCGGCGCCGAGGGAAAAGCGGAACTCCACAAAAATTCGGTGAAACTCTCGCAGCGGGCGTGGCCCTGGCCGGTCGTCCAATTCGCGCTGGGAGAAATCGACCCGGCCAAGGTTCTCGCCGAGGCCGCGACGCCCGACCAGCAATGCGAGGCGCGATTCTATGTCGGCGCCGGGCTGATGGCGAAAAAGACCGATGGCGAGGCGCGGGATGATCTCGCCAAGGCGGCGGAAATCTGCCCGAAAAATTATTTCGAATATTTTGGAGCCATCGCCGCTTTGAAGGCCTTGGGCGGACCCGCCAAGGCCGAGGCGCCCGATGCGCCGTCGCCGAAATCCGACGCCGGGCTGCGCCGCTGAAGAAATGATGTGGCCTCGTGGGCGGGCCGGGTGTTTCGGCGCCGCTCATCCCCCATGCAAAGGCAGGCGCGCAATGCGCGCCTTGCCGTTCGCCCCCAAGGCGGTTTTGCCGCCATTCAACCGGCAATGCGTCGTGAACCGGGGGACGCGAAATCCCATGCGTCCGCCCCATGTTTCGCGATTAGCGCGACCTCGTCGCTTCGCGGCCTCACCCTTTTGAAGCTTGGCGAGTCGCAAAAGGGCGTCGGGATATTCGACTCAAAGCTGATTTTCTTCGCGCATTCGCCGCGCCGCCCCCTGCCGTCATCCTTCGTTTGACGACTCGACAGGATAGCTCGTCAGCCTTGCGGAAGTTGGCGAGGCGCCGGGGTGAACATCGCGTTTCGTGTTCGCCGGGCGAAGCGGACGAATATGCCGGTACGTCCCTTTCTTGATAGCGCACAGCAAAGGCGATTTTCGCGTGAGCCGCTCGATGTCGGCGGGAACGTGCGTTTTTTTGCCTGTTTCGGAATATCGAAACAAAAAACCGACGATGGTTCGCCATCGTCGGCTTTGTCGTTATGCCGGGGCCGGCCAGACTGATCGAAGGATCAGTACTTGGCGGTGACGACCTTCGGGGTTTCCGGGTTCCACAGCGGAACGATGACATGCAGCACGCCGCGGGTGTCGCGGGTCGGCATATTCGACACGGCGACGTCGGAGCCGACGATCAGCTGGGTGATGACCGGGCCGAAGTTATAGCCCACCAAGCCGCCGAGGGCGAATTCCGACTGCTTGCCGCCATAGATCGTGTTGATGGCGGTGGTGGACGTATCGACGAAGCCCCAGCCGGTGATGCCGACTTCCCACTTGCCGATCGTCTTGGTCACAGCAAGGCTGTAAATGAAGTCGTCACCCAGCAGGCCCTGGCAGCCGCCGAAATATCCGGCGCCGTAGGCCGCCTGGCACAGGCCGCCCGGGCCCGCGACGCCCGACGTGTTGCCGGCGATGTTATACAGGAAATTGCCGGTCAGGTTCCAGCCGTTGGCGTGATAGGCGAGCGCCAGCATCTGGTGGAAGGTGGTGACGTCGAACAGCGGGTCGAAGCCGGCGGTGCCGGTCATCGGCAGATAGACGCCCGCGGTATAGCTGACCGCGAAGCCGTTGCCGAAGTTATAGCCGAAAGTCGCGGCCAGGAACGGAGTATAGAGGCCGTACGAATAGCTCTGCCCGCGCAGCGTGCTGTAAGTGCCGACTTCCGCTGCCGGCAGCGCGGCGAGCAGGGTCACGTGGATGCCGTTGAACGTCCAGGGCGTCGACCAGGCGACGACGGGAACATTATAGTTGAACGCGGAGCCTTCCGAGAAGCTGGGAAGACCCTTGCCGGCAAATCCAGAAAGCGGATAGCCTCCGATGGAGGCGATGTCGACGAAATAGACGCCTTCCGGGAGCGGAGTGGCGAGGTCGAGGCCGACGCGCTCGCTCGGCGGCGTCTGGGGGAACGCGAAAGCTGCGGTGCTCAAGCCGCAGAGGCTGAGAGCGCCCACGGCGGCGCCGATGACTTTGGACTTCATGTTCATTCTAATACCCCTCCCGAGGGCTTTTGCTACTTCAGAAAACGCATCTCACTTCGTTCCCGCGCCCTCTATCCGGCGATAGCCGCGATATTGTCCGCACGGGTGATCCGAGGACTGCACATTAATCGATCAGGCGAGCGCTCCGATAGGACTGGCGCGCCACACCGGCCTCGTTTCCGCTATTTCAACGCATTCATTTGATTTGAGTTGTAGAAATGTCACATTCTCGCGAGGATAAAATTCCCATTGAATGCCAGCGCTTTCCAAAATTAAGTCAAAAGTCGCATGCCAAATGCGTCAGGTTGCGGACGAAATCGAAATCGCACGTTTTGAGAACGGGTTGGCCTTTGGCGAATCGTCGTGGCCGCGCCGAGACTCGTCTGAAACGGGCGGCGGCCCGGAGGAGCGACGTCTTGCCCAGGAATAAGGGATTTGGTTGAGCCGGCGCTTGTTCGCGACGACACAGTCTCGTGACGGGCGAAGAACCCCGCTCAGGACGCGGCGCGGCTTTCCAGCATTTCGGCGATGGCCGCGAGCGCCTGATCGGCCGCGGCGCCGTCCGGGCCGCCGGCCTGGGCCATGTCCGGCCGGCCGCCGCCGCCTTTGCCGCCAAGCTTTTCCGAGGCGAGGCGAACAAAATCGACGGCGTTGAATGTCTTGGTCAGGTCGGAGGTCACGCCGACCACCACGCCGGCGCGGCCGTCTTCGGCGACGCCGACGATGGCGACGACTCCAGAGCCGATCGCCTGTTTCGCTTCGTCGGCAAGAGATTTGAGGTCTTTCATCTCGACGCCGGAAATTGCGCGCGAGAACAGTTTGATTCCCCCGATCTCGCGCACCGGCTGTTCGGCCGCCGCGCCGCCGCCCATGGCGAGTTTCCTTCGGGCTTCGGCCAGTTCGCGCTCCAGTTTCTTGCGTTCTTCGAGGAGCGCCGAGAGCCGGTCGGCTGCGTCCTCGACCGGCGCGCGCAGCAGGCCGGAAAGATCGTGCAGCACCCGCGCCTCGGCGTTGAGGTGCCGGCGCGCCGCCGCGCCGGTCTTGGCCTCGATGCGCTGCACGCCGGCCGCGACCGCGCTGCGGCCGACGATCGAGACCAGGCCGATGTCGCCAGTGCGGCCGACATGGACGCCGCCACATAATTCGATCGAAAAGGGCCGGCGACCGCCGACTCCCATCGAGACGACGCGCACTTCGTCGCCATATTTTTCGCCGAACAGCGCCCGAGCGCCGGACTCGATCGCCTCGTCCACCGCCATCAGGCGAGTCGCCACCGGCGCGTTTTCCAGCACGACGCGATTAGCGATCTCCTCGACTTCGGCCAGCTCCTGATCGGTGACGGGCTTGGGATGAGCAAAATCGAAGCGCAGCCGATCCGGCGCGACCAGCGAGCCTTTTTGCGCGACATGGTCGCCCAGCACTTCCCGCAAAGCCTCGTGCAGCAGATGCGTGGCCGAA
>JAKANG010000310.1:3033-3515 GCA_021812505.1 Pseudomonadota bacterium | reverse complement strand
GACCACATCGAAAGTCCGGCCCGAACGTGCGACCAGTTCGGTCAATTCGTTGAGGGCTTTCATTTCGTCGGCGACGATCTTGCGCATGGTCGCCGCCTGTTCGCCAGTCTCGCGCGGGAGGTCGACCATGCCGCGTTTCAGCTCCTGGCGGGTCGCTTCCAGCTCGCGCTGGATCTCGCCAGTCATGGCGCGCAGCTCCTGCGACACGCCCTGATAGCGTTCGGAGGCCTGCTTGAACAGCTGGTTCATCTGCGCCAGCGTCTGCTCGTAGGCGGCGGTCATCGCGGCGGCGGTCTTTTCGCGCTGACGCGCCGTCTGGTCGCGCAATTCGTCGTGCTGTTTGGTCAGCACGCCCGCCGTGACGGTCAGGAGGATCGAGGTGTCGGTGGTCTTGGCCAGCTTGACCCTGTTGTTGAGCAGCGTGCCGTTGGCAATGGTGTTAGCGGTCAGAACGAAGCTGTTCACCGAGGTCGTGCCGATAC
>JAKANG010000310.1:0-3023 GCA_021812505.1 Pseudomonadota bacterium | reverse complement strand
GCCGCCGCCGAGGCGAGGAAGGCTCCGACTTCGCGGGCGCGCGCGTCGGCCTGGGACAGGGTGCGCGCGATCATCGCCGCGAAGCCGTCGAGGCGCATCTCATATTCGTTCTGCTGCTTCGCTGCCTCGTCATGCAGAGACTGAAGGCTCTGCAGACGCGCTTCGAGCGCGGCGTCGATCGCTTCCTGGGCGCTCGCCGCGTCGCTCAGCCGGGCCTGCAGGGCTTCGTCCACCTTGGCCTGGGCGGCGCTCAATTCGCGCAGGCGGGCGTCGAAGGCGCGGCCGATCATCGAATGCGCCACGTTCAGGTCGCGGAGCGCCTCCTGCAGCGTCTGCGCCTGGCCCTGCACCGCCTCGGCGGCCCCGCCGACGCTGCTTTCGACTTGCCGGGACGTCGCGTCGAGGCGATCCGCCTCGCCTTTGAGGGTGGTAACCACTGCCGCGAGCGCGTCGATTCTCGGCGCGAGGGCGCCGTCAACCTGGGCCAGGCCGGTTTCGGCGTTTTCGATCGTCGTCAGCAGGGCGCCGTGGGTTTGCGCCAGATTGGCGGCCAGCCCTTCGAGTCCCTGTTTCACGCGCCGGTTCGCTTCGTCGAGGGCGCCGGTCAGTTCGGCCTGGCGGCGGCCAAGATGCGTGATCAGATCGTTCGAGCGCGATGCGAGCGCGCCGACCGCGCTCTCGCTGAAGGCCACGATCTGCGAGACCACCTCGCCGCCCCGCTCGGTGAGCGTCTCGACCAGTTTGGTTCCCTGCGTTTCATACCAATCGCGCAGTTCGGCGGCGCGGACGCCGAGGTCCTCGGTCAGCGCGCGGCCGCGGCCATCGATGGTTTGCTCGAAATGGGCGATCCGGTCGTCCATTTCCTCGCCGGCCGCGGCAAGACGGGCGACGACCTTGTTTTCGAACCGTTCGATGCGATCGTCGAGATGGGCGGCGATCTCGCGGACGCGTCCGCCGAGGGCGGCGTCGAGTTCTTGGCCCTTGGCCTCGAGCTTGTCGCCGGTTTCCGCGAGGCGTGCGACAACCTTGTTTTCGAACACGCCGATATGGCCATCCAGTTGGGCGGCGATCTCGCGGGCGCGTCCGCCGAGGGCGGCGTCGAGTTCATGGCCCTTGGCGTCCAGCTTTTCGCCGGCTTCCGCGAGGCGTGCGACGACCTTGTTCTCGAACAGGTCGATATGGCCATCGAGATGGGTGGCGATCTCGCGGGCGCGTCCGCCGAGGGCGGCGTCGAGTTCATGGCCCTTGGCGTCCAGCTTTTCGCCGGCTTCCGCGAGGCGGGCGACGACCTTGTTTTCGAACAAGTCGATATGGTCGCCGAGATGGGCGGCGATTTGATGGGCGCGCCCGCCGAGCGTGGCGTCGATTTCCATCGCCTTGGCGGCCAGTTCTTCAGTGAGCGCTGTCGAACGGGAGAGAATGACGGCGTCCAGCTCCCGCGCCTTGGCGTCGAGCGCCCGGCCGACTTCGCGCCCGCCTTCGCCGAGCACCTTGGCGATGTCGATGGCGCGTCCCGCCAGGGCGTCGTTGAGATGGCTGGTCCGGGCCGAAAGGCTGGTCTCTGCTTTGGCGATCAACTCGTCCATCACTTGCGCCACATCCTGGGCCTTGCCGGCGGTGCTGCTTTCGAAGCGGTCGATCTGCTGCTCCAACAGGCGCGCCGTCTCCTCGGCGCGGCGGCCGAGGCGCGTTTCAAGCTGCGCGCCATGGATGTTGATCGCCATTTCGATCGCCGCGAGGCGCGACGAGACCGCGGCGGCGAGCGTTTCCGATTGCGCGCCGATCCGATCGGCGGCGGCGCCGCCGAGTTCGGTGATGGTCTTGTCGAAGCCCGCCAACGTGTCGGCGAGCATGACGCGCAAAGCCTCGGTCTCCAAGCGGATATGCTCGGCCGAGCCTTCGCCGCCCGAGCGCAGCAGCTGGTCGAGCGCAGCGAACTGGCCGATGAAATCGGCCTTGAGGCGCTCGGCGTGGTCGCTGAGGCGCGCCTGGGTTTCGGCCACGCCGGCCGCCATGCGGTTCTCGAAGGCGTCGAGCTGCGACGAGATCTCCTGCGCCAGGAAAGCCGCGTGCTGGCCGATGCTTCCCGAGGCCTCCTCGCCGCCGCGCAGCATCGTCCGTTCGAAGGCGTCGAAACGTTCGGACAGGGTTTCGGTGACCCGGTCGCCATGCACGCCGATCGCCGCGACCGCTTCCGATGCGACCTGGGCGAAGCGCGTCTGAGCCGCGGAGACCCGCGCGGCGATGGTTTCTGCGGCCTTGCCCGCGGTCTCGGCGAAATTGTGGTCGAGAGACGCGGTCTGCGCGACCAGGGCTGCGACGGCGGCGTCGGACGCCTCCTGGAACTGGGTCTGTGTCGCCGCGACATGCGCGCCTAGCACGTCGGCCACCGACTGGCCGATTTCGCCGAGCGACCGGCGCAGAAGCTCCGCCTGTTCCGCGTTCTGCGCATGGAGCCGGCCGAATTGCGCCTGGAACGTTTCGGCGTGCCGCGCAAGGGCGGCGATCTGGCTTCCTGAGGCGTCGTCGATGCTCTTTTCGAGGCGGCCGCTTTGCGCCGCGACGGCGTCGACCGCCGCCTGCGCGCTCTCGCCGACGCGCTGCTGGAAGGTCTCGACTTGCGCGGCGAGCGCGGCGAGCGGAGCGTCGGCGACGGCGGCGACGCTGCGGTCGAGGCGCTCGACATGGGCTCCGATGGCCTCGAGCGCCGATTGCGTCGCTTCGCCCAAACGCTGCTCCACGGCGTCGGCGTGGCTGGCGAGCGCGGCAATATGGGTTTCGGTCGCCGCGATCACGCCGCGCTCCAGGCGTTCGCTATGCGCTGCGATGGCCTCGGACGCCTGTCGCGCCGTTTCGCCGAAGCGCTGCTCGAAGTCCTGCGTCTGGCTGGTGAAGGCGGCGACTGGCGCCTCGGTCGCCGCGGCGACGCTTTTTTCGAGACGCGCGCCCTGGGCGGCGATGGCCTGTTCGGCCTCGCGCGCCGTTTCGCTGAAGCGCTGCGCGAGCGTTTCGGTCTGGGCGAT
>JAKANG010000309.1 GCA_021812505.1 Pseudomonadota bacterium | reverse complement strand
AAACGGGACGTTGCGCCAATTGCTCCAAAGCAAGGCCGCGCTTGCCTTGCGCGACGCGCGATCCTCCGATTTGATCGGGAAAACGACGACGGCGACGCCGCGCGGGGAGGGGACATGAGGGAATCCAGACTGGGCCGGACCGGCTCGCTCGCCATTTTGCTGCTGTGCCAGGTCGCCGCCATGGCCTGCTGGTTCGCCTCAAACGCGTCAATCGCCGCGATCAAGGCGCAGCATCCGCTCAGTCCATTTTTCGCCGCGCTGCTCACCAGCAGCGTCCAGGCGGGTTTTGTCGTCGGCGCCTTCTTCTCGGCGCTGCTCGCGCTTCCGGACCGGATCGACAAGCGCCGCCTTTTCCGACTGTCCGCGCTTGTGGCGGCCTTGTGCACCGGGGCGGCGGCGCTGCTGCCGCCAACCTCGCCCGTCGCGCCGGCCTTACGTTTCGCGACCGGGATCAGCCTCGCCGGCGTCTATCCGGTGGGAATGGCCATGGCTGCGACCTGGGCGCGCGGCGACCTCGGCCTGCTGATCGGCCTGCTGGTCGGGGCCCTGACACTGGGGTCGGCCTCGCCGCATCTCGCCGCGGCTTTCGGCGGGCTCGACTGGCGGGCGCCGATTCTGTTCGCCAGCGCCGGCGCGCTCATCGCCGCCGCGCTCGCGGGGTTCATCGGCCTTGGCCCCAATGTGGCGCGGGCCCCGGAGTTCCGCTGGTCCAATGTCATGCTCGGCTGGCGCTCCCAGCCGCTGCGGCTCGCCAATTTCGGCTATTTCGGCCATATGTGGGAGCTCTACGCGATGTGGGCCTGGATCGGCGCTTTCGTCGCGGCGAGTTTCCGCGCCCGCTATGGCGATGCGCCGCCGCTTCCTCCCGCGCTCGCGACCTTTTTCATCGTCGCTTCCGGCGCCTTCGGCGCGCTGCTGGGCGGTTTCTTCGCCGACCGGGTCGGGCGCACGCTTGTTACAAGTCTCTCCATGGCGGTTTCGGGCCTGTGCTGCCTGCTGATCGGCTTCACCTTCGGCGGTTCGGCGGCGGCGGTGCTGGCGGTCGGATTCGTCTGGGGCGTCAGTGTGATCGCGGATTCGGCCCAATTTTCCGCCTCGACCGTCGAATTATGCGAGCCCGGCCTGCGCGGCGCCATGCTCACCGCCCAGACCTGTTTCGGCTTTCTGCTGACGCTTGCCAGCATTCATCTCATGCCTGACGCCGTCGCGGCGCTCGGCTGGCGCTATGCCTTCGCCACGCTGGCGATCGGCCCCTTCCTCGGCGTCTGGGCCATGCTGGCCCTGCGCGCGCGGCCCGAGGCCGAGGCGATGGCCGGCGGCCGGCGCTAGCTATTTGCCGTCGTAAAAGATGCGATAGAGCGCGCCTTCCTGGTCGTCCGAGACGATCAGCGAGCCGTCCGGCAATTCGGCGAGGGCGACCGGACGGCCAAGGTAAGGCGTCGCGCCTTGGTTCCACCCTTCCGCGAAGGGGATGGCGGCGCCCGGTTTCCCGTCATGGAAGGGAACGAACATGACCCGGGCGCCGATGGGAATGCTGCGGTTCCACGAGCCATGCTGGGCGATGAAAATGCCGCGCCATTCCTTCGGAAAAGCCGTGCCGCGATAGAAGATCATCCCGAGGTCGGCGGCATGGGCGTTCAGCTCCAGTTCGGGAAAGACGAGATCGGACGGGGGCGTCTCCGCCGCCCATTCGTGCGTCCGGACATGGCCGCCGCCATACCAGGGAAAGCCGAAATTCAGGCCCGGGCGCGGCGCCTTGTTCAATTCCTCGGGCGGGATGTCGTCGCCCATCCCATCGACCTGATTGTCCGTGAACCAGAGGTTCGTGGTTCCCGGTTCGAAATCCATGCCGACGCTGTTGCGGATTCCGCTGGCGAAAATCTCTCTATTCGCGCCGTCACGGTCGACGCGCACAATGCCGCCCATGCCCCATCGGGCGAAAACCTCCTGCTGCGCTTTGGTCGGGACGTTCGTCGGCTGCCCAATCGTCACATAGAGCTTGCCATCAGGCCCGATCCGGCACACGCGCAAGCCGTGGCCAAGGCTGTTCTCGTCGACGGGGATCAGCTTGCCCGGCGGGACGACGAGCTGCGGATGATCCTCGTCCCAGCCGCCAGGACGCGGCGCGAAGCTCACGATGCGGTCGAAGGCGGCCACGAACAAGGTTCCGTCCGGAGCGAAGCAGGGTCCGTTCGGCATGACGAAATTCTGTTTCGGCGCGAAAACCGCCACCGCGCGCGCCTGATCGGCGCCGAGCGCGACGCGATAGATCCTGTCGCCCGACGTTCCGACGATGAGCGTCGCGCCATCGGGCGAACGGGCAAGGCCGCGCGCTTCGGGCGCCAGGGCGTAGAGCGCGATATGGAAGCCCGGCGGCAGGCGGATTTTCGCCAGCGTGGCGCGCAGATCGGCGGCGTGGTCGGCGCGTGCGAACGGCGGCGCCAGAAGGAAGGCGGCCAGCAAGGCCAGGGGAAACAGGAGCCCGCGCCGCATCGCAACAACCTCGCGCCAAACGCCGCTCGGTCCAATTTGGGGATCGGCGCGCGGTTTGTCGAGCGGGCGCCGATCCGTATCGTTGCATCGGCTGAATCCGTCTGCCGCATTGCCATGACAAGCGTAACCGCCACAAAATGATGGTCCGCGTTCATTTCGCGCGGCTGGCCCGGCGCCTCGCCTGCATCCGTGCAAGCTGGCGGATATATTCGCTCGCTCTGCTTTCGCCCGCGATTGAATTTTCGTGACCGCTCCGCGGCTCCAGCGCGCCCGCAGAGCGCCTGTTTCTTGTTCTTTTGCCGCCTGTTACGGTCATGTTGCGCAATTTGTAATCAAAAAACATATTGATGTTGCTGGACGGCTTCAACCATGCATTATCTTGAAAGTCTTTGCTCTGGGGGCATGATGAAATTGAAGGCGCTGGCTTCGGCTATCGGGCTCTTCTGGGCCTTTCTTGGCGGTTCGGCTTTCGCTGGCCAGACTCATGTCGCGGTCGCCGCCAATTTCATTGAGCCGGCGCGGGAAATTGCGGTCCTGTTCAAGGAAAAGACGGGACATGAGGCGATCCTGATCTCCGGCGCTTCCGGCGCCTTCTTCACGCAGATCACGCATGGCGCGCCCTTCGAAGTTTTCCTTTCGGCGGACGACGAGCGGCCGCGGCTGGCGGTCGAGCAAGGTTTCGCTGTTCCGGGCAGCCGCTTCACCTATGCGATCGGCAAGCTGGCGCTGTGGAGCCGGGTGATCGACGTGAGCGACGGTGAAACCGCGCTCAAGGCGGGGAAATTCAACAGGCTTTCGATCGCCAATCCGACGGCTGCGCCCTATGGCGCGGCAGCGATCGAGACGATTCAGGCGCTCGGCCTTTCCGACGCGCTCCAGTCAAAGATTGTTCAGGGCTCGAGCATCGCCCAGGCTTTCCAGTTCGTCGACACAAGGAACGCCGAAGTCGGCTTCGTGGCGCTGTCGCAATTGTATGGCAATCACGAGGGGACGCTCTGGCTCGTGCCTCAATCCCTTTATGCGCCCATCCGAGATCGGA
>JAKANG010000308.1 GCA_021812505.1 Pseudomonadota bacterium | reverse complement strand
GATGAAGAAAAGACAGGAAATTCCCTGCGCATCTGCGCTCTCCGAAAGTGCAAAACGTAAAAC
This sequence comes from Pseudomonadota bacterium, assembly GCA_021812505.1. Next base: position 3,472 of record JAKANG010000308.1, on the reverse strand, counting down.
AGAATAAGCGATTTTGCGCGCTTTCGATGAAAAGAATCGGACAAAAGCTGGAAAAAACGCCGCACCGGGCGCGCGTCGTTCCGATCGTGAGAGCGGCTTTCCCGGCGCCAAACGCGATCACCGCCACGCGAACCGAGCCAGAAAAAATTAACCATTTTTCAGCGCCTCGGGCGTAGGAAGACATCAGGGCCGCGAAACGGCGCGCGGGACGACCTCCGTGAACAGACCCATCCCGACCTCACCCTTTGCGCCCGGAGCGGATCGCGCCCGCGGCGGCGCCGTTCTCGACCTGCTCCTGTTCGGTCCCGACGAAAGATCGGCCGAGACAACCGATGGGCCTCGTCACGCAGGGCAGGACATCTGGCTTTCCTCGTGCGAGACGGTCGGGCTTTCCGCGCGCGCCGCGCGCGCCGCTGGCGAGGCCCAGGCCCGCGTCTTCGGCGCCGGAACCGCACTCACCCTGCCCCAATGGTTCGACGATCTGCGCGGCCGTCTCGCCCGTCTGTTCAACGCGCCCTTCTGTCAAACCGTTCTTGCCGCCTCGGCCGCCGAAGCCGAATGGCTGTTCGACGCGCTGGCCCGCGCGGCGTCGCAGCGCCCGATCGTCCATGTCGCCGCCGCGCCGCCCGAAAGGCCGGAAGGCGGACCGCCGGCTCGATTTTTCCCGCTGCGCGACCGTTATGGCCTCGCGCTGCCGATGGAGGCGATCGACGCCGAGGCGGCGCTCCAAGTCGGCGAGGCGGTCGCGTCAGGCGCCGATGTCGCGCTCCATCTGGCCGATTGTTCCGAAACCGGTCTTTGGGGGCCATCGCGCGTCAGCGTCGCCCGAATGGAGCAGGATTTTCCCGGACGCCTGACGGTCCTGGTCGACGCCCGGCAGATGCGCGGCGACCGGGAGACGATCGCCGCCGATCTCGCCGCCGGCCGCGCCGTCCTGCTGACGGGCGCCGCTTTCGCCGGCGGGCCGACCGGCGCCGCGGCGCTGCTCCTGCCCCCCCGGCTTGTCGCGAGGATCGGCGCTTTTGACCTGACCGGCGCGTTCGCCGCTTTTTCCGCCGCGCTGGACTGGCCGCCGATCCTGCGCGAGCGCCGGCGCGACGATTTTGCCCGGCTCGCCGACCTTCGGCTCGGCTTGCGCTGGGAAGCCGCGCTCGCCGAACTCGAAGGCTTTTTCGCCATCGAAACCAGCCTGCGCGGCTCCATCGAAGCCGCCTTCTCGCGCGAACTCCATCGCCATCTCGCCGCGTCGCCTTTTTTGAAAGCGGCGGATTTCCGCTTCGCGGAGGATGGCGCGCCCGTCCTGCTGCCGATCCTGACCTTCGACGAGCGCGGACGGGCGATCAAGGCGGAAAGGTTGCGCCGCGCCCTCGCCAGCCCGGCGGCGCGGGCTTCGGCCCGCGCCGCGCGCCGCCGCCCGGTTCATGTCGGCGCGCCCGTCCTGATCGGCGTCAGAAAAGCCCTCCGGCTGGCGCTGAGCGCGCCGCTGGTCAACGACGTGAGCGAACGCCTCCCCAAGACCGGGAACTTCAACGGGGCGTTCCAGCCGCTCGCCGACGATCTGCACGAGGCTTTCGCCCTGTGGGGCGAACTCGCGCAGGAGGAAGTCTGAAGCACGGCGGCGCAACCTGACCTGAGCGCAAAGGACTGCTCCTTCGTCGCCGCGGCGGCCCAGTGAAACGAGTCGCGCTCGGGAATATCTGTGGTCGCGAGAGATATCGCCGCGGCGGTGAACGGGCGCCCCGGTCACAAGACGGTTTTTCGACGCCAAGGCCGGCGCGGAGTCGTTTATATTGCCCCGTCGCGTCCCAATTGGGAGAAAGATGCTGTGGCCCCCACGCCCTCGAAGCCTTCGGCCCTCTCGCTTCCGGAAGCGCTCGGTCTCGTCCGCCTCGCGGCCGAAGGCGCCGAGGGCGTCACGGGGCTCGTCGAGCACCTGCACAGCTCCATCCTGAGCACCCCTGGGCTCGCGCGCATTGCGCAGGGGCTGACGGGCGACACGACGCGACTTGTTTACAGTGGCGTCCGCGGCGCGTTTCGTTTGACAGGCAAGGGCGTTGGCGCCGCCGCCGCGCTGCTCGACGGCGAACCCGACCGCCGCCCGGTTTCGCGCAAGCGCGAGGCGGCGCTCGCGGCGCTGAATGGTGTCCTGGGCGACCATCTCGCCGAAACCAACAATGCGCTGACGCTCAAGATGCGTTTCCGGCGCGACGGGCGCGCCATCCCGCTCGAACCGAATGCGCTCGCAGATGCTCTTCCTGACGCCACGGGCAAGCTCGTCGTCCTTGTCCACGGACTTTGCATGAACGACCTGCAATGGACGCGACAGGGCCACGACCACGGCGCGGCGCTGGCCCGCGACTTCGGTTATACGCCGATCTATCTCTCATACAATTCTGGCCTCCACATCTCGGCAAACGGCAGCGCGTTCGCCGATGCTCTGGAGAGGCTGTTCGCCGCTTGGCCTGTCGAGATCGAGAAGTTCGCCATTGTCGGCCACAGCATGGGCGGCCTGGTCACGCGAAGCGCCTGCCTGAGCGGTGAAGCGGCCGGGCACGCCTGGAGGAAGAGGCTCGACAAGCTCGTCTTCCTCGGGACGCCCCACCACGGCGCCCCGCTTGAAAGGATCGCCAATTGGGTCGACATGATCCTCCGCAAGGCGCCCTATGCCAGCGCGTTCGCCACACTGGGGAAGGTCCGGAGCGCCGGGGTCACGGACCTACGCTATGGCAGTGTCGTGAACGAGGATTGGCAAGGTCGCGACCGCTTCGCACGTGAGCCAGACATGCGAAGTCCGGCGCCCTTACCGAAAAATGTCGCCTGCTACGCGATCGCAGCCACGATGGCCGCGTCGCCCGGCGGGATGAAAGACCTGCTTGTGGGCGACGGGCTGGTCCCGGTGACGAGCGCATTGGGGCGCAACGAGGATTCTGCGCGGACACTGGATTTCCCGGACGATCGGCAATGGATCGCGCGCCAGACGGGACACCTCGATCTCCTGAACCGGCACGCCGTCTATGAACGGATGGCGGAGTGGCTTGATCGCGACCAATGATCCGCTCGAAGGATTCTCAAAAACCCGATTGTAGTCGTTGTCGTCGCAATCGAGTAGAGGGCACGCGTGCGTCATCGGCTTCGGGTATACAACAAATTTCCCTTGGCGACCCCTGTATGCCCGAGATGCCGACCGTCGCCACCGTTCGATAGGCGCCCGCCCTCCGCCTGTTCGCCCTTCCCATTCTTGGGAGCGAAACGCCCGTCTTCCGCATCTAGTTCAGCAGCTTCAGGCTCGCGTTTCCCTGGTTTTGCTCCACACCGGGCGGCTCCTCCCGCGCGGCGGGCGTCGCCGACCTGGTCAGGCTCTTGCGGGCGAGGGCGGCATGGACGCGCGCCGGCTTGCCGTTCTCGGGCCAGAAGGTGAAGATCAGCTTGCGCGGGCCGGCATGGAGCTTGAACCGCCCCGAAAAGCCGTTGG
>JAKANG010000307.1 GCA_021812505.1 Pseudomonadota bacterium | reverse complement strand
CCAGTAGAGAGAGGCGAAGATCAGATTCATCACAACAAAATAGAGGCCGAAGCCACCGAAGAAGGCCGGCCACGAGACGCTCATGCTGTTGTGGAAAGCGTCGGTCCAGAAGGACTGGTCGAGACCGCGGGTCAGGAACTCGCGATCGCCGATGCGGACGAGTTGGTCGCGATCAGGTCTGCGACGATGAATCAAATGTTTTCCCACTTCTCGATGACCCAGCTCTCGGCCCGCGCGCCCGCGCGCCATTCTACACAAGCCGGGAGATTGAGGATCGCGTCGCAATAGGCCCGTGTCGCCGGCTGGAGCTCCAGCGCGTAAGCATCGAGGCGGACGACCACCGGCGCGAAAAAGGCGTCCGCGGCGGAAAAGGCGCCGAACAGGAAGGGTCCGCCATATCGGGCGGGCGTCTCCGAAAAGATCGCCTCGATGCGCGCCAGATCCGCGCGCGCCGTCTCGTCCAGCAGCGGCAAAGGCGCGGCGCGGCGCGCGCGGCGGAAATTGGTCGGGCAGGCCTGACGCAAGCCCTGAAACCCGGAATGCATTTCCGCGCAAAGCGAACGCGCGAGCGCCCGCGCCTGCTGCGCCCTGGGCCACACCGGCTTTTCGGCAAATTTTTCCGCCAGATATTCGATGATCGCAAGCGAGTCCCAGACGGCGAAATCACCGTCGCGCAGCACAGGCGCCTTGCCCGTCGGCGCCTCTCGCAACATGCGCTCCCGCGAGCCCTCGACATAAAGCGGCGTGACGACCTCCGCGAATGGAATGTCCATCACGCGCATGAGCAGCCATGGCCGAAACGACCACGAGGAATAGGCCTTGTTGGCGATGAACAGGGTCAGGGACATGGATGTCTCGGTTCAAAAACGATTCGTCGCCGGCTCGCGCGGTGGCTCGTGAGGGGCGCCGGCTTTCTTCCAGGCGCCGAATCCGCCTTCGATATGGGCGACCGGGCCGAGGCCCATGCGCTGCGCCAGATGCGCGGCGAGCGCCGAGCGCAGGCCCCCCGCACAGAAGAAGACGAAAGTCTTGTCCTCCTGGAACTGCGGCTTGGCATAAGGACTCGCCGGGTCGATCCAGAATTCCAACATGCCGCGCGGACAATGGAAGGCGCCGGTGATTCGCCCCTCGCGATCCAGCTCGCGCGGGTCGCGCAGATCGACAAACAGCACATCCTCGCGTCCAAGCAGATCCCGCGCCTCCGCGACTTTCAAGGTTCTGACCGCGGCATTGGCCTCGGCCAGCATCTGCTGGATTCCATAGGTGATCTTGCTCGGCATCATTCCTCTCTCTCGCCGGGGATTGGACCGCAGCTGGGCAAGCGCGTCAACACGCAAGCCTTGACCCCGGCGCAACGATCCCCGACAAGCGGCCATGCTCGACAATGACCCGCTCGCGATCATGATTTTCGACCTTTGCGTCGCCGCCGGCCCCGGCAAGGCGATCTGCCCGACCGACGCGGCCAAGGCTTTCGCGCGGGCTCGCGAGGAGGACGATCTCGCCTGGCGCGGGCATCTGACCCAGGTGCGCGCCCGCGCCGTCGCCCTTGCGCGCACGGGTCGGCTGGTCATCTATCGCAAGGGCAAACCCGCCGACCCCAACGATTTTCGCGGCGTGTACCGGATCGGCCTGCCCCGGGGCGACTGACCTTCCAGGCACGTAAGGGGGACGGGCATGTTCTTTGTACTCTCGAAAATCTTCTGGCTGCTCGCCTCGCCGCTCCACCTCCTGCTCATTTCCTTGTTGGGCGGCCTTTTGCTCGCGCCGCGCTGGCGGCATGGCCGGGCCCTCGCGCTGGTCGCGGCGGCGGCGCTGGCGCTGATCGTCTTTTCGCCGGCGAGCGCCCTACTGCTGCGCCCGCTCGAAGACCGCTTTCCCCGCCGCCCGGAGATCATGCCGCCGCCCGCGGGGATCATCGTGCTCGGCGGCGCGCTGGACGAGCGAATCGCCGCCGCCCGCGACCAGGTCGCGCTCAACGAGGCGGCCGAACGCATGACCGAAGGCGCCGCGCTGGCGCGGCTCTATCCGCAGGCGCTTCTCGTCTTTTCCGGCGGCTCCGGCGCTCTGATCGACGATCGGGCGAAGGAGGCGGATGTCGCGCGCCGGTTGTGGCGCGAACTGGGCGTGCCAGACGGCCAGATCCGCTTCGAGGACCGCTCCCGCAACACTTATGAGAACGCGGTCTTCACCAAAAAGCTGATCGGGCCGCAAAAGGGCGGCGCCTGGCTGCTGGTGACCTCCGCCTACCACATGCCCCGCGCTGTCGGCGTGTTCCGCGCCCAGGGGATGGCGGTCGAAGCCTTCCCCGTCGATTACCGCACGACCGGCGGCAGCGACGATTTCTGGCCGCCGGGCGACGGCTCGCTGGCCATTCGCAATTTCGAGACTGCGGCGCGGGAATGGGTCGGGCTCGTCGCTTATCGGCTCGCAGGCAAGACCGACGACCTTTTTCCGAAGCCGTGATCAGTTCACGGCGCCGACATTGGACTTGAGGAAGTTCTGCCAATCCTTCTCGTCGCCATAGAAGGCGTTGCGATCCACCTTGGTGGGGATGCCCTGCACATAGGCGTCGGATTGATATTGCCAGAAACGCCAGGCCCGATCGCCGTATTTCACCGAGGGCCGGTGCTTGGTCGAGCGAATCCAGATCGGATATTCGGTCAGGGAGCCGTCGATGATCGCCTGGTAGAAATCGACCGTCGTGTAGATGACCGGCTTCTTGCCGTAATAGCGCTCCATTTCGGTCAGCATGGCCTTGATTTCGCGCAGGGCCGAGTCCCGCTCCAGGTGGCGCGGGCAGGTCGGCGAATCGGGCGTGGCCTCGACGTCGAGAACCGGCGGCAAGGCGTCGCGCTCCGCCGGCACGTTCTTCTCGAACCAGGCCATGTTCTCGTTCCAGGGCCGGCACCAATAAACGAAATGATAGGCGCCATGCGGCAGTCCGGCCGACTTGGCGCCCTGCCAGTTCTGGACGAATTTCGGATCGATGCGGTCGCCGCCCTCGGTCGCCTTGATATAGGCGAATTTCACGCCGCCCTGCTGCACCGCGTTCCAGTCGACATTACCCTGGTATTTGGACACGTCGACGCCATGGATCGTGAAGGCCCGGGCGAGCTCCGTCGCCTCGGTTTCCTTGTAGTGGCCCGGCCGCGCTCCGACGAGCGGCTTTCCCGGCAGGACGTCGGGACCTGCGCCGCAAGCCGCCGGCGCGAGGAGAAGCCCCGGCAGCGCCAGGCGCGAGATGATTTTCAGATAAAAATCACGCATAGGGGCAAATTACCTCTAACTGGGTAATGAGTCCTTAATCTCCGTCACTTCTTTCCAACGCCCGAATTGGACCACAAATTTCGATCTTGGCAAGAGGGAGACATGCAAGATGGCGCTCCGGCGCCCTGTTTTCAGACGATTCCGCCCCTTGTCGGACCGGTTCCGGGGCGTCAGAAAGGCTCGCGCGCCATGCGGCGCGCAACGATCGGTCCAAGGCGTTCTGTCATGTGGGTAAAGAAAGCGTTAATCGCGCTGGGGCTATTGTCCGCGCTCGGCGGCGC
>JAKANG010000306.1 GCA_021812505.1 Pseudomonadota bacterium | reverse complement strand
AGGCCGCAGGTTCAAATCCTGCCCCCGCAACCATCTTGATTTGCTCTACCAGAAGCTCCGGCCCTCCAGCCGGAGCTTTTGCGTTTCCGGACCCAGATAGCCGCAGAATCGCGGCGAGTTCGCCCCGCACTTCAACCCGCAGGCGTCCGCGTTCCGGGATCAGGACGATCGCTTCGACCAGTCCGCGCACCAGTTCGCGCGCAGGACCGGCGTCCTTGTCCGCCAAAGCCTGCTGCAAATCCGCGACCTTGCGGCGATAGACTTCGGCGAGATTGGGATGCAGTCGCGGCGCCGGCGCCGCGACGGTCGAGAGCTCCGCTTCGAGATCGAGACGGCGGCGCTCGAGCTCGCGCAGTTTTTGCGTCACGCGCGCAGCCGGCGCTTCTTCGGCCAAGGCGTCGACCAGGCGCTCGATCTGCCGATTAACCCGTCCATGTTCGGCGCGCATCTGTGACAGCTGGGCGCCAGCGCCGGCCTGCAGCCGATTCCATTCCGCCGTGAACTCCTGGGCGAAGGCCTTGAACAGGATCGGGTCCATCAGCCGATAGCGGAGACCGTCCATGACCGTGGCCTCCAGCGCATCGCGGCGGATCGTCAGCCGGTTTTCGCAGACGCTTTGCCCTTTGTTGCGCGCGGTCGAACAGCCAAAATGTGCGGCGCTGATCTTGGAAAAGCCGCCGCCGCAGACGCAGCAGCGCATGAGGCCCGAGAACAGGTAACGCGGCCGCTGCTTCGACCAGAAGGGCGCCTGAACATCGCCGGGCTCGCCGTCCTTGATCTGCCTATTCCGGGAAACGCTCTTGCCAAGCGCGGCCTGTCGCGCCTTGACCGCGGTCCAGACCTCCTGAGACACGATGGCCAGTTCCGGCGCATCGATCGCAATGACGGCTTCATTCTCGTTGGCGCGCGAGCGGCGTTTGCCGGTCTCAGGGTCCTTGGCGTAGCGAAGCCGGTTCCAGACAAGCCGGCCAATGTACATCTCGTTGTTCAGGACGCCTGTGCCGCGGGCGCGGTTGCCGTTGAGCGTGCTCGCGCTCCAGGCGCCGCCGCGCGGCGCGCTGACGCCGCGAGCGTTCAATTCCATCGCGATTTTTCGCGGCGAGGCGCCGCCGGCGTAACGGTCGAAAATCTCCCTGATGATCTGGGCTTCGGACGGATTGATTCTGCGCTCGCCGCGAACCGGCTCGCCGGTGGCGTCGAACGTCCTGACGACGTCATATCCATAGGCGTTGCCGCCGCCCGACTTGCCGTCCTCGATCCGTCCCCTCAAGCCGCGCCGCACCTTGTCGGAAAGATCCTTCAGGAACAGCGCATTCATCGTCCCCTTGAGGCCGATATGCAGGGCGCCAATCTCGCCTTCGGCGAGCGTGACGAGTTTGATCCCGGCAAATTGCAAGCGTTTGAAAAGCGCGGCGACATCTTCTTGATCGCGCGACAGACGATCGAGCGCCTCGGCGACAATGACGTCGAACCCGGCTTCGCGCACTGATTCGAGCATCGCCTGGTAGCCAGGCCGGAGCGTCGTCGCCCCGCTCATCGCGGAATCGCGGAAGACCTGGACCAGTGTCCAGCCCTCCTTGGCGATTCTCTCCTTGCATACCCGAATCTGGTCCTCGATCGAGGCTGCGCTTTGCAGGTCGGACGAATAACGGGCGTAGATGACGGCGCGCATGCTGGCTCCCCAAAATCGCGGCGCTTCAAATCCTAAATTCGTTCATTGAGCGCGTCATTCAGGCTGGTCGCGTCAGCCGTCAGTTTCCTGCTTTGGACGCCCGCAGGCAAGCGCTGCGGCGTCCGCAGCGGTTGTTTTTGTCGTCGCCAGCCGCAGGCTCTTTTTAATCGCGGCCCGATGCTCGGCGACCCTCTGGCTCGCCTTGACCGCATTGGCCAGATTGTAGTGTCGCTCGGCGACCTCGGGCGAGGCGTGCTGCAGCACCCCTGGAATGAGGCCGATCTGCTCGGGGGCGTCGATCGCGAGAAAAGTGGCGGCCGAACGCCGGAAGTCGTGCAGACACATGTCCTTGCCGAACTTCTTCAAGAGGCGGGCTCGGGCGATCTCATAGAGGCGGCTGTCCGTCAAAGTCCCATGGCGGTATGAAGCCCACAATCCGTCATGCGGGCGAGGCCCCACGAGACGCGGACGGATGTCGTTGAGATAGCGTTTCACATAAGGGACGAGCGGCTCCGGCGCGCGGAAGCTCTCAAAACGGTCGGTCTTGGTGTCGGCGGGATCGAGAAGGAAGTTGACGCCGCCGTCCTCGATCTCGATATGTTGGCTGACCGTCAGGGCCGCCAGGCTCCGGCGCCGGATCGGCCAGAGGCTGAGCAGGGCAAGAATCAGCCCATCGCGATATTGCAGCTCGCGCGTCTTGCGGCGCGTCGTCGGCAGGACGAGCGCCGCGTCCATCAGTTCAATGCCGAAGTCGAGCGTCTGACAGGGCGGCGTCAGCCGGTCAAAGCGGTCGAGTGGCCGCGCGCGGGCGACCAGCCGCGCTTTGATCGCAAAAAGCCAGCGCCAGTCGCGCGCGCCGGCGATCAGACGGGCGGCGTAGCAAAGGCTTTGGATCGTCAGCGCCACCGAGGACGGACGCATTTCCGTGCTGAGACGATCGACGTAGTCGCGAACGCGTTCAAGCGAAATGCGATCGGCCGGCGGCCTGAGCAGGTCGTCGGAATGAGCGGCGTGCAGGAATCCCAGCCAGCGACGATAGCCCATGCGGATGGACTTTTTGCTGCCCTCCCGCAAGTGAGCCCCAGCCCCACCCGTTTCATCGAACAGGTCGCCGGGCCGGAAGGCCGCCTCAAACGCCTGACGGTCCATATCCGGCCATTGAGATTCGGGAAGATGCTTCAAGAGGCTCATGGCTCCTCACGACGTCGGGACGGCTTCATTGCCTTTTTCGGGCTGGCCTTCTTGCCGCGCGCGAGTTGCAGCTTCTCGCGCTGCTCGAACAGAATTTTGCCATAGGCCCGGCTGGCGCGGCGGCTGGCGGCGCCCGCATAGATCAGCGTGGTCTTGGCTGAGGCGTGATGGAGAATCGCCTGCGCCGTCTGATGGTCTTCGGGATTGGCGTCGAGATAAAGGCTCGCGACGAAGTGGCGGAATTGGTGCGGCGTCATGTGGACCCCGACGTGCTTCTCGATCGTTTCGATGATCTGCTGCGTGAGCGTCTGCTGGCTCTTGCGGGCGCCCTTTTCGGTGACGAAAAGAAAGCCGTTCGGATCGGCGCCCACGTGAGGCAGGATGTGGCGGCGATACCAGCGCAGCCGGCGCGCGACATCAGCGGGAATCTCGACGGTCAGGTCCTGGCGCCTGGTCTTGGTTTCCGCGGCGGGAATGTGCAGCAGCAGCCGGCCTTTGGGGCCGTCCGGCTCCAGGAAGTGACGCCGCCAATGGAGATCGATCAGATTCTCGGGGCGCAGGGGACAGGCCAACTGAATGTCGACCGCAATCGCGACTTGCGCTTTGGCCAGCGGCCGGCGGCGCGCCTGCGTTTGCGAGTCGACCTGGGCGAGCAATTCTTCGGGCAGAAAGAAAAGCTTGGCGCGAAGTTTAT
>JAKANG010000305.1 GCA_021812505.1 Pseudomonadota bacterium | reverse complement strand
GGGTTGCGCCTTCGGAAAGGCCGCCCTCGTCGGCGCGCTTCGACCTCCGTCCGCAGATGGCCGATTCCATAAGTGGACTAAACCTGCGCGTGAGCCATAATGGCCTCCAATCGTTCCGCCTCCACGATCCCGGAAGGCCGATTCGGCCTGTCTACCCTGGCCGCGCTGGGCCCGATGCAGAGCTGGCCGCTCGCGTGGCGCCTCGTCGCCGCGGCCGTCATCGTTTTTCTGGCCCTGGCCGTCCGGGTGATATTCCTTGGCGCGCTCGGGCAGCGCCTCATTTTTATGACCTTTTATCCCGCGGTCGCCCTGTCCGCCCTTGTCGGCGGCCTTGCCGGAGGCGCCTTGTCGCTCATCCTCTCTGTCACTATTGCGCATCTGGTGGCGACGCCACATGCCGAGGCCGGTTGGGAGGGCGCCTTTGCCTTCGTCGTGGGCGGCTCGGTCCTCATCGGCCTCGGCGCGCTCTTGCGCTTCGCCATCGAGGAAGTGGGCCGCGCGCAATGGGAGAGCGAGAGACAGGCGCAGTTCAGACAATTCATAGAGCAGGCGCCCGCGGCCATGGCCATGCTGGACCGCGAGATGCGTTATCTCGCCGCCAGCGCCCGATGGCGCGAAGGTTGCCGCCTCGAGGATGACATTGTCGGAAAGTCACATGACGAGCTTTTTCCGGAAATTACCGAAAGATCAAAGGACATTCTCCATCGCGCCCTCGCTGGCGAGGTCCTGAAGGCCGACGAAGATCCATTCGTGCGGCCCGACGGATCGACCCGATGGCTGCGCTGGGAGGCCCGGCCGTGGCGCGATGGGCGAAACGTGATTTGCGGCCTCATCGTGTTTTTCGAAGACATTTCAGAACGCATCGAGGCAAGGAACGCCTTGCGCGACCTGGCCGACAACCTCCCTGACAGTCTTGTGTTCAGCTACGCCTCTGAGCCAGGCGGGAAATCCCGTTTTCTCTATATCAGCGCCGGCGTCGAAAAGCTTCATGGCGTGACCGCTGAACAGGTTCTGGCCGACGCCGCCTTGCTGCGCCGGCAGGTTCTGCCGGAGTTTTTGCCAAAATTGGCGGAGGCTTCGAAAGTCAGCAAGAGCAAGACGATCAGTTTTGCCATGGACGTGCCGATCCGGCGGGCCGACGGCGAGGTGCGCTGGCTAAGGTCGTGGGTGCGTCCGGTTCAGAAGGCCGATGGCCAGATCGTCTGGCAAGGCGTCGAAAACGACATCACCGAGCAGAAAAAGGCCGAACAGTCATTGCGAGAAAGCGAGCAGCGGTTCCGTGCAACCATCGACGCGGCCCTGGAAGGAATCATTACGATCGACGAGCGCGGGCGCATCCGCTCTGTCAATCCGGCGGCGCTGGAGACGTTCGGCTATGAAAGCGACGAACTGCTCGGACATAGCGTCGCCATGCTCTTCCCGGAGTCGCGGCGCGCCACACTCGCTGACTATATCGCCGCCCATCTCCGCGCCGGCGAAGCGAAGACCATCGGCGCGCGCCGCAGGGTCGAGGGTGTGCGCAGGAACGGCGAGGTGTTTCCGAACGAGCTGACGATCACTGAAGCGCACGTCGGCGATCAGCGTCTGTTCATCGCCTTCATGCGGGATCTGAGCGCCATCGAGGCTGAAAAGCGGCGAGTCGACGAGGTGCGCGACGAACTGGCGCGCGTCGGACGGCTAAATGACATGGGCGAGGTCGTCGCTGGCATGGCGCATGAACTGGGGCAGCCGATCGCGGCCATGCGAAACTTCATGGCGGCCGGCAGGCGCATGCTGCCGCCGGAGTCACCGGCCGCCGACGCGCTCGGCAAGGCGCAGGATCAAGGCAGGCGGGCTTCGGACATTCTGTCTCGCCTGCGCGGCTTCATCGAAAAACGACACGCCGAGCGGACGCTGCAAGACCTCAGGCGGTTGATCGAGGACGCGATCACGTTGTCCCTGCCGGGCAGGGAGGGCCGCGCGGCGCAGATCGTCAGGCGATTGGCGGACAGGGATATTTTCGTGACCGTCGATGGCGTCCAGATCGAACAGGTTCTCATCAACCTTCTGCGCAACGCCCAGGACGCGACCGCCGACAGCCAGCAGCCGGAAATCGTCATATCGACGGCGATCGAGGCTCCAGACCTCGTCCGGGTGAGCGTCGCAGACAATGGAGTCGGCGTCGACCCCAAAGTGGCCAAGGACCTGTTTGAAGCTTTCGTGACCACGAAGATCTCGGGAATGGGCGTCGGCTTGTCGATCTGCAAGTCGATCATCGAAAGCCACGGCGGAATCATCGGCTTCACCGCGAACGAGCCGCGTGGCGCCGTTTTCTTTTTCACGCTCCCCGTTTCCGCACATTCGAGGAGTGACGCCCTTGCGCCGAAGTAAACATTTTCGCCCAGGCGAAAGACGAGCCGGCCATGAAGACGCCTCCGAGTGCTTGGTTGCCTCGGCGGCGGCGAAAACGCTTCACGCGAATGTGGGGACAGTAGCGACGCGCCTTCGAGCGCAAATCAAAAGGGGACCGCCTATTCAACGCCTCGCCGCGCCCCGGCCGTTGAGCGGATTTTCCTCGTCCCAACCATAGGCAAGTGTTTCGAAGCGCATATTCATGAGGTCGAACAAAGCCAGACGCCCCACCATCGATCGGCCGAAGCCGACGATTTCGCGAATGACTTCGAGCGCCATCAGCGCGCCCACCATGCCGGTCAAGGCCCCCAGCACGCCCACCTCGGCGCAGGTCGGAATTGTTCCAGGCGGCGGCTTCTCGGGGAACAGACAGCGATATGTCGGATTTGGAAGACCGTCCGGCCCGGTCTCGTGGGGTTTCAGCGTGGTCAGCGAGCCGTCGAAGGGGCCGACCGCCGCCGTCACCAAGGGCTTTTTCGCGTAGAAACAGGCATCCGAGACGATATAGCGGGTGTCGAAATTGTCGCAGCCGTCGGCGATGACGTCGCAGTTTGCGATGAGCCCGCGCGCATTGGCGGCGTCGAGGCGCGTCCTGCGCCCGATGACGCGCACATGCGGGTTGAGATTCGCCAAGACCGCCGCCGCCGCCTCGACCTTGGGCCGGCCGACGTCCCTTTCGCCGAACAGAACCTGACGCTGGAGATTGGAGACCGACACCACGTCGTCATCGATCACATGAATTTCGCCGACCCCCGCCGCCGCGAGATAAAGCAGAAGCGGCGCGCCGAGCCCGCCGGCGCCGATCACGCCGACGCTTGCCGCCTTGAGCTTGCGCTGGCCGGCGCCGCCGATGTCGCGCAGCACGATATGGCGGGCGTAGCGCTCGATTTCTTCCTGAGTCAGTTCCGGCAGAAGGCCCATTCTCAACCTTTCTTGGCCGCACACAGGCGAGCGCCTTGACCCGGCCCTTCCTTCCGACGCGCTTGAGGCCCGGCGCCTATTTCGTCTAAAGCAGGAATGTTCGTCAGCCGCAAGGACCGCCGTGTCGTCTGGATCCTGCTGCTCGGGAGCCTGGCGTACGGCTCGCGGCGCCAGATGGCGCAGGCGGCGCGGGCGGGGCTGGTGATGCTGGATGGCGCGGCGGTGAAGGATGCGGACCGGCGGATCG
>JAKANG010000003.1 GCA_021812505.1 Pseudomonadota bacterium | reverse complement strand
CCAGTCCGCCGATCTTTTCCCGGTGGTCGAGCGCCAGCGCCAGCGCCACGGCGCCGCCGAGCGAATGGCCGACGATGACAGGCCTTTCCAGACCCAGCGCCTCGATCGCCCCGGCGACGATCGCCGCCTGTGCGGCGAGGGTCTGGGGACGCGCCCGTTGCGAATAGCCCGAGCCTGGGCGGTCGATCAGGACCAGCCGCCGCTCGGGGAAGCGGGCTGCGAGCGCGAAGCTGAAATGATTGAGCTGGCCGAGCAGACCGTGGATGAAGACCAGCGGCGAGCCCTCCTGCCCGGGCTTGGCGCCGCTGTCGACCAGATGAATCCGAAGCCCGCCGACCTCGACGAAGCGCCCGATCGGCGGAACCAGCGCCTGGACGAAACGGACCAGCGCCAGATTGAACAGGGCCAGGGACCCGAACGCCAGCAGCCAGAACAGCGCCAGCCAGGCGAGAGCCAAGGTCAGCATGGGCGCTCCCGCCTCAGGCGGGAAGGCTCTCAAGCTCGTCGATCATCCCCTCGATCATCGACAGGCCGATGCTCCAGAACGCGGGATCGCGGGCGTCGAGGCCGAAGGGCGCCAGCAGTTCGGAATAATGTTTGGAGCCGCCCGCGGACAGCAGAGCGAAATATTTGTCGACGAAGCCCGGCTCGGCCTTGCGATAGACGCCGTAGAGCGAATTCACGAGGCAATCGCCGAAGGCATAGGCATAGACATAGAAGGGCGAATGGATGAAATGCGGGATATAGGCCCAGAAAGTCTCATAGCCCGGCTTCAGCTCGATCGCCGGGCCAAGGCTTTCCGCCTGCACCTCGACCCACAGCTCGCAGATCCGCTCGGCTGTCAGTTCGCCTTGGCGGCGCTCCTCGTGCAGCCGGCGCTCGAACGTATAGAAGGCGATCTGGCGGACCACTGTATTCAGCATGTCCTCGACCTTCGAGGCCAGCAGGGCCCGGCGCTCGCGCGGCTCCTTCGCCTCGGCCAGAAGAGCCTGGAAGGTCAGCATTTCGCCGAAGACCGAGGCGGTTTCCGCCAGGGTGAGCGGTGTCGGGGCCATCAGCGGCCCGTTGGGCGCGGCCAGCACCTGATGCACGCCATGGCCAAGCTCATGGGCGAGCGTCATCACGTCGCGCGGCTTGCCCTGGTAATTGAGCAGGACATAAGGGTGGACGGACGGCGAGGTCGGATGGGAAAAGGCGCCCGGCGCCTTGCCCGTGCGCACCGGCGCGTCGATCCATTGCCGGTCGAAGAACTCCTGGGCGATTTCCGCCATCCGCGGGGCGAAAGCGCGGTAGGCGCCGAGCACCGCGGCGCGCGCCTGCGTCCAGTCAAAGGTCGTCTTGGGCGCGTCGGGCAAAGGCGCGTTGCGGTCCCAATGGGCGAGCTTCTCCTTGCCGAACCAGCGCGCCTTCAGCCGGTAATAGCGATGCGACAGCTTCGGATAGGCGGCGCGCACCGCCGCCACCATGGCCTCGACCACTTCCGGCTCGACGCGATTGGAGAGATGGCGCGAATCGGCGACGTCCTTGAATCCGCGCCATTGGTCGGAAATTTCCTTGTCCTTGGCCAGAACATTGGAGATCAGCGCAAAGACGCGCAGATTCGCGCCGAGCGTGGCGGAAATCGCCGCGGAGGCCTTTTCGCGAACCTTTTCCTCGGGATCCTGGAACAGGTTCAGCGCCGGCTCCAGGGTCATTTCCTGGCCGTCGATCTCGAAGCGCAGCGAGGCGATGGTCTCGTCGAACAGCCGGTTCCAGGCGGCGTGGCCGGTCACCGACTTCTCGTGGAAGAGCTGCTCGATCCGGTCGTCGAGCTGATAGGGCTTTTCGCGGCGCAGGTCCTCGATCCAGGGCCGGTAATAGGACAGCGGCTGCCGCTCCATCGCTTTGGCCAGCGCCGCGTCGTCCAGACGGTTCAGTTCGAGCTGGAAGAACAGGAGGTCGGTCGAGGCCGCCGTCACCTTCTCCTGGGCGTCGCCGTAAAATTTGGCGCGAGCCGGATCGATCGTGTTCTCGGCATAGGACAGGCCGGCGAAGGACATGATCCGGGTCGCCAGATCGTCGATGCGCTCATAACGCGCGATGGCCTCGTGGAGCGCGCTCGCGGCGTCGGCTCCGGCGAGCAGGCCGGCCAAAGCGCCGCGATAGGTCGCCGCGAACTGCCGGCATTCGTGGGCGAGGATTTTCAAATCCTCGGCGAAGCGCGGGCTGTCGAGCCCCTCATAGAGATCGTCGAGCCGCCAGCGCGGCAGGTCGTCGGCCGGCGCGGCTCCGGAACCTTGCGCGTTGCGAACGGGAAAAGCGGAAGAATGGGTCATGGCGGCGGCAAGCTTTTCCAAGAATCGATCCAAAGTCCAGACACAAATGTGGACGCGGGCGACGCGGGTCAAGGCGCGCGCCCGCCTGCCCCTAAAGCAGGGAGGGCGCATTAACACCCCATTTACCCTCTTCGCGCAGCATGTCGGGCGCGGCCACGCCGTCTCAACGAAAGAACGATAATGATCTCGACCATTCTGATCGCCGACGACGATCCCGTGCAACGCCGGCTTCTTGAAGCCATGGTGCGGCGATTCGGCTACGAGGCGGAATGTGTCGAAGGGGGCGAAGCGGCGCTGGCGCGGATGCAGTCGGCCGACCAATCGCGAATTGATCTGTTGATACTCGATCTCGTCATGCCCGATCTCGACGGCATGGGCGTGCTCGCGCGGATGCGCGACGCGAAAATGACCACGCCCGTCATCGTCCAGACCGCCCATGGCTCGATCGAGGCGGTCATTTCGGCCATGCGCGCCGGCGCGCTCGATTTCGTGGTCAAGCCGGTTGGCGCGGAGCGCCTGCAGATCTCGATCAAGAACGCCCTGCGCTTCGACGCGCTCGAGGACGAAATCCGCCGGATCGGGCGCAAAGCCGCCGGCCATCTGACCTTCCGCGACATCCTTTCGCGCGGCGAGGAAATGGGTCGCGCCATCCGGCTCGGCGAACGCGCCGCCAAATCCAACATCCCGGTGCTGATCGAAGGCGAATCGGGCGTCGGCAAGGAATTGATGGCCCGCGCCATCCAGGGCGCGTCCGACCGGCGCGGCAAGTCTTTCGTGACGGTGAATTGCGGCGCCCTGCCGCAGAATCTGGTCGAATCGATCCTGTTCGGGCACGAGAAAGGGGCCTTCACGGGCGCCTCGGAGAAACATGCCGGCAAATTCGTCGAGGCCAACGGCGGCACGCTCTTCCTCGACGAAGTCGGCGAACTGCCGCTCGAAACCCAGGTCAAGCTTCTGCGCGCCCTCCAGGAGGGCGAGATCGACCCCGTCGGCGCCCGCAAGCCGGTGCGGGTGGACGTGCGCCTGATCTCGGCGACCAACCAGAACCTGATCGACCTCGTCAAGCAGGGCCGCTTCCGCGAGGACCTCTATTACCGGCTCAATGTCTTCCCCATTTCCATCCCGCCGCTGCGGACGCGCCGCGCCGACATTCCCGATCTGGCGCGCCGGTTTCTCGCCCGTTTCAGCGCCGAAGAAGGCAAGAGATTGCGCGGCGTCGCCGCCGAGGCGATGGCCATGCTCTCGACCTATGACTGGCCGGGCAATGTCCGCCAGCTCGAAAATGTCATGTTCCGCGCCGTGGTCCTTGCCGACGGCGACGAACTGACCGTCGCGGAATTTCCACAGATCGCCGCCCATGTCGAGGGCTTCGACGTCCGGGTGCCGCCGGCCCCGCCGCCCGTCGCGCAGCGCGACATCCAGCGCGAGATCGTCCGCGTCGAGGTGCGTGATCCAAATGTGCTGAAGCTTCTCGACGAGAATGGCGACGTCCGCCAACTCGAATGGCTGGAGGAAAAGGCGATCCGCTTCGCGCTGACCCATTATCGGGGCCAGATGTCGGAAATGGCGCGCAAGCTCGGGATCGGCCGCTCGACGCTCTATCGCAAGATGAAGGAATATGGCCTCGCGGAAAATATCCTCGGCGACGGCGCCAACGCGGCGTGACCGACGGCAAGGCGTTGTGGCCTTCCTGCGACAGGGACGATTTTACTGAAATGGCCTATTGCGGCCTCGCGGCGGTTGAATTTATCGATCGGCGCGACTTCATATAACGACGGCGTTCCGGGCGCTTCGATATTCCCCGGCCTGTCGTCCTGAAAGGCTCCCGAATGTTTTGGCTTGGCTCCTCCGTCGGAAGATTTCGGACGGCGACCGCGCTTGCGGCGCTGATCGCGGCCGGCGCCGCGCTCGGTGAGCCCCAGACGCCCGGATCGGCCCAGGCCGCCGTCGGCGCGCCGGCTGCAACCGCCAAGCAGGCGCCGCCCGGCGCCGACGCCGCATCCCGGCCTGATTCGGCCGCCGCGCCACCCGCGCAGGAGGCGCCGTCCAAGGCCGAGGCCGGCGCCGAACCCGCCCCGAAACCCTCCGCCGCGGTCCAGGGGCCGAACAAGCCGCCGATGAATCAGGCGATTCGCGACGCGCTCCCCCGCGATGCGGCCGAGGCCCGCCCCGCCACGGTGGAAATGCGCGCGCTGCGCCGCGCCGTGGACGCCTTTTACGCCAGCCGCGGCGACGCTCCGGTCTGGCTCGACGACCATGGGCAATGGACGCCAGCGGCCCATGCCGCCTTCGAACAATTGCAGCGCGCGCCCGACGATGGCCTCGACCTGCGCGCCTATCGCGTCTTTTCACTCGATCAGGGCTCCGAAAAGGCGCGCGCGCTCGGCGAGGTCGCCCTGTCGGAGGCGGTCGCGGCCTATGCAGCCCAAGCGAGCGGCGGCCGGATCGACCCGAAAGGCGTTTCCCGCCAGATCGACGTCCATCCGCCAATCGTGCCCGCGGCGCAGGCGCTCGACCAGACGAGCCGATCCGCTGACGCCGCGAAAACCCTCGAGGATTATAATCCGCGGCAGCCCGGCTATCTGGCGCTCAAGGCCAAGCTCGCCGAATTGCGCGAGGCGCCGGAAACAACAGGGCGAATCGCTGCGGCCGAGCGGGGACGGCGGATGAGCGACGCCCCGGCGGCCTATGGCGCGCGGCGCGAAACCAATCTCGAAAACGACATCCTGACCAATATGGAGTTCTGGCGCTGGCTGCCGCGCGACCTCGGCGCCGACCGCGTGGTCGTGAACGTGCCGGAATTCACCGCGCGGCTCTATCGCGACAACAATCTGGTCCTGCCAGTCCGGGTCATCACCGGCAAGCCGGACAAGCCGACGCCGCTTTTTTCCGACAAGATCGAATATATCATCGTCAATCCGTCCTGGAATGTGCCGCAATCCATCATCCGGAACGAATTGATGCCGCATCTCGACGCCCTGCGCGCCCAGGGTTACGAGATCCGCTATGTGAACGGACAACTCCATGTCCGCCAACCGCCAGGCGAGCGCAACGCCTTGGGCCAGATCAAATTCGTCTTCCCCAACGACTACGCCGTCTATATGCACGACACGCCGACGCGGAACCTGTTCGCGACGTCCCGGCGCGCCTATAGTCACGGCTGCGTGCGCGTCGATCAGCCGTTCAGATTCGCCGAGGACCTGCTTCAGCCTGCGAACGGTTGGACCGAGGAGCGGTTGCGCAAGATGGTCGGCAAATCGGAGCGACGCGTGAACCTGCCCGCGCCCATGCCCATCCATATCGTCTATTTCACGCTTTCCGTGGACGATTCGGGCGCCCTGCGCCGGTTTGACGATATCTACGGCTACAGCCGGAAAACCCGCGAAATGCTGGGCCTCGGGGGCTAGGGAACCGACCCGCCGCGATCACGCCACCGTGATCGCGCCCCAAAATCGCCGCGAAATTTGGTAAATTGGCCACAAGCGACAAAAAAGCGCGGAAGGAGTTCTTTTTCGTCAGGCTGTGGCTTTGCCGCGACAGATCGGCTATGCAGGGGCGCCTTTCGGATCGGTTCGCGAACCGGAAGGGCCGTGGAAAGCAGTTTCGTCAATCATTCCGTTACCCTTTCCGTCAAGTTTGCGTCCAGACGGAACGACAGGCAGGCACAAGGGGAGCGCGTTCGATTTTGTCAGGATCAGCCGTGAACTCGGCCCTTCGGGCTATGAGACTCCGCTTCGGCAAACGCGTCTGCGTCGCCGCTCTTGGCCTCGTCGCAATTCTGGCCCCCAATGCGCTCGAATCGGCGGACGCCAACGGCGACACCCGCACCATCTATCTGGTCCACGCCCATCGCAAAGATGCGATCGCGGCGACCTTCCGCGTCAACGGCCATTATGACGCCCAAACGCTCAAACAGCTGAACTGGTTCCTTCGCGACTGGCGAACGGACGAAGAAACCAATATGG
The DNA here is from genome assembly GCA_021812505.1 of Pseudomonadota bacterium. Next base: position 9,990 of record JAKANG010000003.1, on the reverse strand, counting down.
ACCCCCGGCTTTTCGACGTCCTCTGGGAGGCCTATCGCGCCGCGGGCCGAATGGGGCCGGACGATCCCATCACGGTGCTATCCGCCTATCGCTGCCCGGAAACCAACGCCATGCTGCGCCGGCGCTCGCGCCGCGTGGCCGAACATTCCCAGCACATGCTCGGCAAGGCGATGGACACGACCATCGCCGGCCTGTCGATGGAAAAGCTCCGCGAGATCGGCATGCGCATGCAGCGCGGCGGCGTCGGCTATTATCCTGGCCCCAACTTCGTTCATCTCGACGTCGGCGGCGTGCGCCATTGGCCGCGGATGAGCTATGACCAGCTCGCGTCGTTGTTCCCCGACGGCAAGACCGTCCATATTCCTTCGAACGGCAAGCCCCTGCCCGGCTATGAGGTGGCCCGCGCCGAGATTCTGGCGCGCGGCGGCGACGCCCCGACCATCGAAGAGGCCAATTCCGGCGGAATTTTTGGTTTCTTCGCCAAATTGTTCGGCGGCGGCCGCGACGACGAGGAAGACCGGCAGCTGGGAAGCGCGTCGCAGCAGACCCGCGTCGCTTCAGCTCAGGCCTCGGACGAGGAAACGGTCGCGCCGGCGCAGCGTCAACTCGTCGCCAGCGCCGAAACCGATCTCCCGCATGGCGAAACCTATATGGGCGCGCCCGACCAGCCAGGCCGGGGCCGTCAGGCGATCATGCCGCAGCAGGCGGCCCCGCAAGCCGCATCGACGGCGCCTGAAAAGCCCCAGTCTCTCCAGCAGGACGCGAAACAGGCGGCAGACGCCGACGAGTCAATCGCAACTCCGGATGTTCCGACGCCGCCGCACCGGCCGACCGACCTCGTCGCGGAAAGCGACGCCCCGCTGCCGCCCGCGCGCCCCGTCGAATTCGCAGCCCTGCCCGACGTCATCACGCAAGGAACCTCGTTGGGCGGCTCCCTGAGGCTGCGGCCGTCCGCGGCTGGCGCCGAGCCGCTCGCCTACGCCGCCAAGCCGTCGCTCCTCGCCGTGCCGACCCCGCCGCCGCGCCCGCCCCTGCAAGCCCTGCGCGCCGCCGCCCAGGACAAGGCCGAGGAACAGCGCGCCGCCAAGGACGCGGCCAACCAGATGACGCCCGCGCGCCTCGACCGCGCCGCGCTCGCGGCCCTTGCTGCGCCGACCCGGCAGGCCCATGCCAAACCGGCGGCCGGCGCGGGCTTCGCGCCAGCCCTGCGCTCGGCCGCGAAGCTCGATTTCCTGTCGACGGACACGAAGGCCAATGGGGCGCAAAACGGCTTCAAGCGCAAGGCCACCCATCTGAGCGCCAATTCCTTCACGCCGTACGAATGACGCCACGGCGCGCGACCGCGGGCGACACCTTCGCGCGCTGGTCGAGGAACCAGCGATAAGCGTCCGCGACCCCGTCTTCGAGCGATATCTCCGGCCGGAAGCCGAGGGCGGCGATCCCGCTCGAATCCATCAGCTTGCGCGGCGCGCCGTCCGGCTTTCCCGGATCGAAGGCCAGGCTCCCCTGAAACCCGACGATCCTGGCGACGAGCCGTGCGAGATCGGCGATGCTGATGTCCCGGCCGGCGCCGCAATTGATCGGCGCTTCGCCGTCGTAACTTTCCATGCAAAGGACAATTCCGCGCGCGAGATCGTCGACATGGAGGAATTCGCGCCGCGGCGCGCCCGTCCCCCAGATCGTGACGCTTTCGGCGCCGCTTGCCCTCGCCTCGTGGAGCCTGCGGATCAGCGCGGGCAGGACATGACTCGAGGCGGGGTCGAAATTGTCGTTCGGGCCATAGAGATTGCAGGGCATGACCGAAATATAGCGGCGCCCGAACTGCCTACGATAGGCCTGGCACAATTTGATGCCGGCGATCTTGGCGATGGCGTACCATTCATTGGTCGGTTCGAGCGGGCCGGTCAGCAAGGCGGCCTCCTCGATCGGCTGCGGCGCAAATTTCGGATAGATGCAGGACGAGCCGAGGAAGACCAGCCGATCGACGCCAACGCGATGGGCGCCCTCGATGACATTGGTCTCCATGACGAGATTCTCGTAAAGAAAATCTGCGGGAAAGGAGTCGTTGGCGAGGATGCCGCCGACCCTGGCGGCGGCGAGGATGACGATGTCCGGGCGCTTCTCGGCCAGCCAGGCGCGCACGGCGGACTGGTCAGCGAGGTCAAGTTCCGCGCGCGCAGCGGTGAGGAGGTCGGCGCCGGCGCGCTCAAGCCGGCTTACGATGGCGGAGCCGACCATGCCCCTGTGGCCCGCGACCCAGATTCTCTGATCCGCAATCGTTTTGCTCCCGCCCTCCATCAGGAGCCCTCCTGTTGAAGACGCGGCGCGCCCTCGTCCGCGCACATCCCGCGCATCAGGTCGAGCAGGTTGAGGGCGTTGGCGTTAAGGTCGTAGCGCGCGGCGAAGCAAGCGCGCGCGGCCTCGGCCATGGCCGCGCTTCGCGCAGGCGATAAGGCGCACATCCGCCGCAGGCCTTGCTCGACGCCCAGCGCATCGTCGGGGACGACGATCCCGGCGCCGTCGGCTTCGACCTCACGCCAGATATTGACCTTGTCGGTGACCAGGACCGGAACGCCGAGCGACAAGGCCTCCGCGACCGCCACGCCGAAATTTTCCTGATGCGACGGCAGGACGAAAAACCGAGCCGAACGGAAGGCGCCCCACTTGGCGTCGCCCACCAACATGCCCGGCCAATGGATGCGGCGCGCGAAGTCCTGTCCGGCGCCAATCGCCTCCAGCCTCCCGCGCAGGCCGGACGTGTCCGGACCGGCGATCACAAGGTCGAGGTCTGGGAATTCCGTCGCGATCCGAGAGAAGGCGCCGATCAGGAGGTCGACCCCCTTTTTCTCGTGAATGCGGCCAAGGAACAGGATGAAGTTCCGTCCGTCAAGTCCCGGCGCGGCGGCGGCAAAAGACGTCTTTTGCGCGACGGGATCGCCCGCCGCCGCGCGCGCGCCGTAGCCGACAACAGCTTCACGGGCGCGATAAGGCCGAAAAGACGTCGCCGCGCGCCTCCGCTCCTCCTCGCAGGTGAACAGGACGCCGCGCGCGTCGCGCAGGGTCTTGTGCTCGAAGAGGCGCCAGTAGAGCGTCTTGAAGAACGCCTTGAGCGGATAGGCTTCATTGAACCAGGGATCGAGCATCCCATGAGGAAAAACGAAAAAGGGCGTAGCCGTGCCGCGCAGGGCCCGCCAGGCGCCAAGCGAGGCGTAATTCCACAGGCCATTGACGACGACCGCGTCATATTGGCTGACATTGCGCGTCAGCCAGCGCTTCAGGCCCGGCGTATAGGCATAGCGCGCCCAAGGCAGGCGGCGCCGGATCCAGTCGTGGACCGGCCCTTTCATGCCGACGGCGAAAGTCGTGACCGGGCAGGCCCCGACCCAGGGCGCCGTGGGCGGGTCCAGGCTGAGAATGTCGCGCTCATGGCCGTGCGCGCGCCAGATCTGCGAACTCAGGACAACCCCCTGAATGGGGCCGCCGGTTCGCGGATCGACCGAAGCGATGATATGAAGGATTTTCACGGGCTCGTCCTCAAACGTCCGAAGGCGAAGCGGACCCGCTCGATCGCCTCGTCCGCGGCGCGCGGCTCGTGCTCCCGATCGCTCAGAGCACGGCCAGTCAGTCCTTCCAGCGCCGCGACCTTGTCCTGCGCGCCCGAAATGGAAGCGAGCCGCTTTTCAAATTCGAGGATCCTCGCCCCGACCAGGAACCTATACCAGAAGCCCTGGAGGACGTGATAAACGAGCCCTTCCCGGCCATCCAGGAACCCGAGCCTCAGGATGTAGCGGTAGAAGAAATAACCGGCAGGCCCGAGCCAGAGCGGCGCCTTGCTGTAGATCCTCTCCTTCACGAAGCGCCTCGCAACCGCCTGACGCGGCGCCGTCTCAGGAAGGGAGCGCGCGCGCGACAGGCCGAGGCCATATTTCCGGTCAAGCACGTCGATCGCCTCGCGCGTGGCGTAGTCATTGTGCTTACCCGTGAACGACGCGAGATCGCCGAGGTTGATATCGGAAAAATCCTGCGTGAAGGTCAGGGTTTTGCCGTCGCGCACGGTCAGGTGCTCGTCCATCCAGCGGTCCTCGACGCTGCCGAAGCCGCGACGAAAAATGCGTAGCAAGATCAGCGGATAGCGCCCGCCATGCTGAATCCAGCGCCCCATGAAGATATGGCGCCTGCGCAAGTTTACGCCGACCACGTCGGGGGGAAGGTTCGACAGGGTCGCGCGAATCTCGCCCACCAACTCTGGCTCCAACGTCTCGTCGGCGTCGAGCCGCATGATCCAGCCCGTGCGGACCGGAGCGTTGTCCAGCGCCCATTGGAATTGCTTCGCCTGATTGACGAAGCGGTTCCGCAGAACCTTCGCGCCCAGCCGCTCGGCGGTGGCCGCGGTGCTGTCGGTCGAGAAGGAATCGACGACGAAAATGTCGGTCGCAAGCCCGCCGAGCGAGCGGATCGCGCGTTCGATGTGCCTCTCCTCATTGAAAGTCAGAATGATCACGGTCAGGTCGATCATGGGCTTAATCCGCATTTGTCGAAGAAGCCGGCCGGCGGCGCGCGCGCAGCGGTCGCGCCGGATTGCCGACATGGACGGTCCAGGCGCCGAGGTCGCGAAAGGCGACGCCGCGCGCGCCGAGCACGGCGCCTTCCTGGAGCGTGACGCCGGGGCCGACGAAAGCCTCGGCCGCGACCCAGGCCTCGGCGCCGAGGACGATCGGCCGGACCCGCAATCGAAAATCGGGATCGTCGACGTCATGATCGCCGGCGCAGAGCCGCGCGCCCTGCGAGACCAACGCATGGGCCCCGAGCCGCACCGGCGCCATGCAATAGCAATCGACGCCACGCGCGAGACAGGCGCGCTCCGCCATTTCGAGATGAGGCGGGTGCCAGATTCGTACGCGGGGATAGATCCTTGCGGTGGCGGCGATCCGCGCCCCGAAGGCGCGGGCAAGCGCCCGGCGCCAAGCGAAAAGCGGCGTCGGGGTCCAGACCCCTAGCCCGTTCCAGACGATTGTCCAGGCGAGGCGGAAAAGCCTGTGCCGAAGCGTAAAGCTCGGACCGCCGTCGCGCGGCCGGAACCGTATTGGGTCCAGCAACGCATTCATGGGTCGCCCTCCTTCTGCCCTGAGGTTTGCTGCGCCCGAGCCCTCACGAAGGCCGAACAATCGCCGGCAAAGTAGAAGCGGGCGGCGGGCGCGACCAACTCGTAATCCGCCGACTTTTGCGCGACGACATGGATCGGGAAGGCCACGCGATCGAGCTTCAGGGCCGCCGCGCCGATGACCGGCAGCCGCCGCGAACGAGGAAACGAGGCGCCCTCCCTCACGATGCGCGCCCGGAGATCGGCGCAACGCGCGCTTCGCGCGCCCCTCCCCTCGATGGCCGCGGCGCGAGGCGGGTGAAGACTGGCGCGAGCCCAACCGCCAGCAACGCGAGGAGAAGAGGCAGAAGACCTAAAAGACTCGCCAGCGCCTCGAAGAAGCAAGGCGGCGCTTTTTGCACGGCGAAGAGCAGGAAGAAATGGGCGTAGAACACACGCGCCAGGAAACTCCCTTCGCCGAGCCAGCGCGCCAGAAAGGCGAAGAGGGCGCCGAGCGCCAGACCATCGAGGACCACGCCGATCCAACCGCCCTCGCGATAGGCGGTGAGCCCGCCGAAAGCGGTCAGGCTGCCAAACGTGCCGAACGCCAGCCGCCACGCCTTGACCGAAATGTCGCCTTCGATCGTGCCGTCGTCGCTCAGCACATAGGGCTTGTCCGGATAGATCAGACGGGGAATGGGCGCGACCAGAACCGAATAATAATAGGTCCAGTTCGCAAAGCCCGTGCGGTCGATGTAATCCTTCATGAAGACGGTATTGAAGACGAGGTCGCTGCGGTCGATCACCGACTGGAAGCTCTGCATCGCCGGATTGCTCGACAGCTGGTAATGGCCGGCGACTTCGGCGGCGCTCAGGAACTCGCCGCTTTTCGCGCGCCGCGCCTCGCGCAGATAGACCGCGAAGGGGCTGACGGCCATCAGGAAGACGACCGCGACGACGAGGATGCGCAAGGCCTTTCCGGTCTGGCGCATCGAGGCCATGGCGGCGAACAGCATGATGATCGGCGCGATCGCCGCCAGCCGCTGCCCCAACGGCAACGCGAGTGCGACCATCAGGATGATCATGGCGCCGAAGGTGAATTGCGCGCGGCGCTGGCCGCCCGCCGCGGCGGCCGCATAGGCGAGGCTGATGAAGCCGGCGCAGAATCCGGCGAGCGCAGAAACAAGCGCGCGAAAATTCGACTGCTGCTGGAAAAAGGCGTCGAAATCTTCCGAGGAATAGGAGGTGCGCGACGTCGTCGCGACATAGACGAGATACAGGCCGAAGGCCACCCAGGCGATCGCGGCGCGATGGCGGAAGGCAATGGGGTCCATGGCGCCGAAACGCATCGGCGCGACCGCCGCGGTGAAGCGGGTCATCCAAAGGCTGCTGACCACGATGGCGCAAAGGAAGAGATAATGGATCAGCAGCGCCTGGAAGACTTTTTCGTCGGCGATCAAGGCGAGCGGCGAGAGCGGCTTGAACAGGACCGGAAGAGGATAATAGCCGATCGAAAACACGGCGAGCGCGCCGATATGAACCGAGAGCAAGGTCCGGCGGCGGACCATGCGCAGGATGAGCCCGAGGCAGGTCAGCAGATAGACCAAGGCGAGAATGAACGACGCCGACATCAGCGGACCCTTCCGAGGCGCGCGGCGCGCAACTGGTCGGCGACGCGCGCCGCGGACGACTCGCTCAGGCGACGCAGAAAGGCGCGACGGCGCGCGGGCAGGATTTTCGCGCCGTGCCGGAAAGTCGCGCAGGCGAAGGCGAGCGCGCCGCGCGCGAAATCGCCTGCACGGGTTAGCTTCTTGATCGTTGCGAACGAAGCCTCCGCCGGCAGGATTTCGCGCGCCAGGACAGCGCCGATCTCTTCGCGGCAATGATGGAGCAGGTCCGGCCGCTCCACAAAAAGATCGACGCCGGTCTTTTCCCGCGCCAGATGCGCGACGACGCTCATCAGGCTGTTCTTCGCCTGCTCGACTCTTTTGGCGCGCGAGAGGCCTTTCGCATGGACGCGATAGGACAGAAGCGGGCGTGCGACATGGTCGAAACGGGCGCCGGCTCCCATCGCGCGCAACCAGAAGTCATGGTCCTCGGCGCAAGAAAAATCGCGATAGCCCTCCAACCGCGCGAAGAGCTTTCGGCGCATCATGACGCTTGGATGAATGATCGGCATGGCGCGGCGGCGATGGAGCAAGGCCTCGCGCAAAATGTCGCCGTTCCAATCTCCCATGCGATGGGCTCCGATGGTCTGGCCGCGCGCGTCGATCAATCGCGCGTCAGAGCAGAGCACATCGAGATCGGGCTCGCGATCGAACCGGTCGGCCTGGGCGGCGAAACGTTCCGGCGCAGCGATGTCGTCGGCGTCCATGCGTGCGATCAGATCGCCGCGGCAGGCCGCGCCGCCGCGATTGAGCGCGGCCGTCAAACCCGCATGCGGCGCTTCGATCAGACGGATTCGCACATCGGCGAAGGACCGAACGATGTCGCGCGATTCGTCGGCGCTGCCGTCGTCGACGAGGACGAATTCGAAATCGCAAAAACTCTGGGCGAGCACGCTTTCGATAGCCGGACGAAGAAACGCCGCGCCGTTGTATATTGTCATGAGGACGCTGATCCGGGGCGCGCTCATGAAGCCGCCTCCGCCAGGGCGAGACGATCGGCTCCGTGGACCAGAAGCCGGATCGTCGCGGCCAACGCCAGGACGACGGCGGTCGAGAGCGCCAGAAAGGCCAGGAAAGAGACAAATGTCGTCGCCTTGTCGCCGAAGATCACCGCAAAGATGAAAAAGGTCGCCGGATAATGGATTGCGTAGACCTCATAGCCCAGGCTCGCGATTTGGTTGATCCGGCCACGAGCAGCGGCCGGCCATTCGCGCCGCGCGCCCTGGGCCCAGAGGATCATCCCGGCGCCGGAGACGCCGCAGAGCAGAATTGACGGCAGCGGCGAGAGCAGATTCGCGAATACGAAAAGCGCCAGGCCAAAAGCGAGCGGGGCCCAACCGAAATCACGCCTTGGCCGGATGACGCGAAGAATGGCTCCGACGCCCCAGACGAGAAAGAGGCACAACCATTCGTGTCGGAAAAAGGCGATGATCGGCAGAGCCGCCAAAATCGCGGCGCCTCGCCACGAATGCGGCGCCGACAGGAAACGGACGGCAGCAAAGCCAGCAAGGTAAAACTGGACGATATAGCCGAGCGTCCAAAGCGGGCCGTTGGAGCCGAAGGCGCCGACGAAAGTCGGCTGGAGGCTGAGCAGGTTGGCGAAGAAAAGCGTCGGCGTCAGCGCGGCGACATAATCGTAATTCTGTGCGCGATAGAGCGGCGCCGCGCCCAACAGAAAGGCGCCGGACAGATCGAAGGCGGCTGACAGGAGCAGCGCCCAGAACAGGTTGGGCAGGATCCTCGTCATGCGTTGCACGATGAAGGCGCGAAAGGCCGGCGGACGCCCGGACAGCCGGTCGCGCAGCAAACCGCCGCCCACAAGGAAGCCGCTGAGAAAGACGAAGAGATAGGCGGCCTGGGGGCCAAAGCGCGTCAACAACCGGAAGACGATTGCGACAACATGAAAGGCGCTCGGCGCGCGCGCCATTTCCGGTATGGTCGGCAGGCCGACTGCCGCGATATGGCCGAGAAAAACCTCCGCGAGCAGAAAGACGCGCAGAGCCTCCAGCCGTCGCGAGGCCTGTGGCGAGATCGTCGCCGCCCCGGCCGCGGAGAGGACGATCGCGTCGCGCCGGGCCGGCGTCATGGCGCCGCCCTCCGCAGGTCGCGGACGAAGCCTTTTCTGCGCCGGAAGCTACGAAAGGCGCTGCGCCAGCGATGAAACGAATCGCGCAGGTCCGGCCGCCACGGATTGAGCCGGCGCGCGAGGTCCGGCGAGAGATCCGAGGCGTCGCAGGCGAAGAATCCGCCCGGCGCGATGACATAGCTTTCGGTTCCCGGGGGCGGGAGCGCGGTCATGCTCCGGCGCTTCTGGAAATGGATATAAGCGAATTCCTCCTCGTCCCTGCGCCCGTTGCGCCAGAAGACGCGCAGAACCCGGCCGCGATCGTGGAAGAACAATTGCTCCCGGTCATTGCGATAGGGCGCGACGCGCTCGAAGCGGGCGATGGCGGGATCGATATCCGCGACAATCGACTCATCCTTGAACATCCGCGCGCGATGGTCGCGCCAGATCAGGCCGACGCCGATATGTTCGTCGAAACCGCGATGTTCGGGATCCGAGAGAATTTCGCGCCAGTCGAGCGCACGATGAGGACGCAGACCCATGCGGTTGCTGAAGTCTGCGTTGCGATAGAGCGTGAGATGGCCGAGCGTGAAAATCCGGTCGTAGCGCGCCAACATCTCGATCGTGACATAGCGTGCGAGATTGCCGAAGATCACATCGAGGTCGCAGTGGCCCCAGAAGTCACAGGCGCGCTCCTCGCCTTCGAGCAGGGTCCAGAAGATCGGCCTGAAGTCGCAAGCCTTGTAGGGGCTGCGCAAATGGATCTCGAGCCCCAGCGTCGCGCTCATCCGCGCGCGAAATTGCATGAGAGTCATCGGTCGCGCACGCACATTGGCGGGCCAGTCATAGGCCGCCGTCTCGGCGTCGGTGACGACGAGCCAGTCGAAGGCGTGATTGCGGCGGCAGGCGTCGAGCCAGAGCTGGAAATACGCCGGCAGGCGTCCGAAATAAACGGCGATGATCACGACCCTGGGAAAGCCGGCGCGCGCCATTTTCACCCTCACACGATCGTCTGCAGGAACGCGCTGTAGCGCCGCGCATAGGCCGCCCAGCTCAACTCCGCCTTGTCCGCCTCGGACAGGATCGCACGGTCATGCGACTGACGGGCGACGAAAGCCGCCATGCGCCGGATCGCCTGTTCCAGCGCGGGAACATCGGAAGGCGGAACGACCTCCACA
>JAKANG010000304.1 GCA_021812505.1 Pseudomonadota bacterium | reverse complement strand
GCTGCTGAGGAGGCATCTTTGACGTCGAAAACTCGACTCGCCGCCTCGCCGAACTGAACGCCAAATCGGAGGAGCCCCATTTCTGGGACGATCCCGAAAACGCGCAAAAACTGATGCGCGAGCGCACCGAGCTCGAGGATCGCCTCGGCGCGATGGAAAAAATGGAGCGCGATCTCGAGGACGCCGTCACGCTGATCGAACTCGGCGAGATGGAAGGCGACGAATCCGCCGAGCTCGAGGGGATCGAACAGCTCAAGAACATCAAGGCCGAGGCCGGGCGCCGCCAGATCGAGGCCTTGTTCTCGGGCGAGGCCGACGCCAACGACACCTATATCGAAGTCCATTCGGGCGCCGGCGGCACGGAGAGCTGCGACTGGGCGCGCATGCTCCTGCGCATGTACACGCGCTGGGCGGAGCGCCACAAGTTCAAGGTCGAACTGATCGAGGAGACCGACGGCGAAGAGGCCGGGATCAAATCCGCCACTCTGCTGGTCAAGGGCCACAACGCCCATGGCTGGGCCAAGACGGAATCGGGCGTGCACCGGCTGGTGCGCATTTCACCCTTCGATTCCAACGCCCGCCGCCACACGAGCTTCGCGTCCGCCTGGGTCTATCCGGTGGTGGACGACCGCATCGACATCCAGATCAACGAAAGCGACTGCCGCATCGACACCTATCGCGCCCAGGGCGCCGGCGGCCAGCACGTCAACAAGACCGATTCCGCAGTGCGAATCACCCATATTCCGACTGGCATCGTGGTGGCCTGCCAGATGGAGCGCTCGCAGCACAAGAACCGCGCCACCGCCTGGAACATGCTGCGCGCCCGCCTCTATGAGCAGGAGTTGGAAAGGCGCCAGGCCGAAACCGACAAGCTCAACGCCGCCAAGACCGACGTCGGCTGGGGCCACCAGATCCGCTCCTACGTGCTCCAGCCATACCAGATGGTGAAGGACCTTCGCACCGGCGTCGTCTCGGGCACGCCCGACGAGGTGCTCGACGGCGACCTCGACGCCTTCATGGAGGCGGCGCTGGCCCAGCGCGTCTATGGCGGCGGGCCAGAAAAGGTGGAGGACGTGGAATAAGGCGGCGCGCGGCAACCGGCGTGTCGCTCCTTTCTCACCCCTGCAGCGCCGCATAAAGCTCATAGGCCGCGCGCATGTCGTTGAAGCGGGCGGCGCGCCGCGAAAAAGCTTCCTCGTCCCGGCCCCAGAGACGCCATTGATGGTCCTCGTCGACATGGGCGGCCGCCCAGGCGGCGTCGAGGCTCAGTGCGCCCTCGATCAGGGCCAGCGCGATCAGGGCGGAGCCGGTGAGCGTGGTCATCACATGGAGCGCGGCCAGACGCAGCGCGCCGTCTGGCTTTTGCGCCTCGTGCGTCACGCGCTGCTCGATCGAGGCCAGGGCTTCCGCCGGCTGGGCGACGAACATCACGCCCTCGGCGCAAAGGAAGGGCGCGCGGAAAACCTCGCGGAAATAGGCGAGAACCGGGTTCCAGGCGGCGTTCTGCGCCGCGACCAGGCTTTCGGGCTCGCCGGCGCGGTAACAGATAAGGTCCGAGCCCGCGAACTTGACGATTTCGGCCGCGGTCGCCTGCATGGCGCGGCTGACGCCGTCGAGCGCCGAATTGACCGTGCGGGTGACCGGCATGTCGGCCGGGTCGATGAATTCGCCCTGCCGGCGCCATTCCGCCGCCATGGCCTCGGCCAAGGCGTGAGTCGGCGCGATCAGCGGCGCCCGCGCGGGAGTCAGAACCGGCTTGCCGTCGAGGGTCAAGGCGAACCCCCCGTCGCGCGCCTCGACGCCGACGTGGCCGTAAAACTTCTTCGGCGGCGGGCGGCGAAAATCCTGCCGCGCCGCCTTGACCGGGTCGCGTTCGCCGGCCTCGACGAAAATCGCGCTCAGGTCGTCACGCATTGCAGGAAATCGTCGAGTTCGACGCGCAATTCGTCGAGAGTGTTGACGATCCGCGCCGCGCCGGCCTTTTTCAGCTTGTCGTGGCGGTGATAGCCCCAGCCGACGCCGATCGTGTGAGCGCCGGCGTGATGCGCCATATGCATGTCGAACACGGTGTCGCCAACCATGCAGGCGTCGCGCGCGGTCACGCCGGTTTCGGCGAGCGCGCGATGGAACATGTCGGGCGCGGGCTTGGAGGGCGCGTCATCCGCCGTCTGCACCGTGGCGAACAGACCGCGCCAGCCATAGGCGTCGAACAGCCGATCGACTCCGGCGCGCGACTTGCCGGTGGCGACGCCGAGCAGGCAATCCTCGCGCCGCGACCACTCGCGCAGAAAATCGTGCACGCCGGGATACGCCGGGCAGCGGTCCTCGATCTTCGATTCGCCGCGCAACTGCATCCAGGCGTTCTTGTAGGCCTCGGCCAGATCCCTGCTCGGGCCTCGACCTTCCGTCAGCGCGTCGAAGGCTTCGACCAGCGACAGGCCCACGACCGACAGCGCCTTTTCGCGTGTCGGCGGCGCCTCGAGGCCAAGCGCGGCGAAGGCGCGCCTTTGCGCCTCGACGATGCAGTTCTGGCTATCGACCAACGTGCCGTCGATGTCGAAAACAATGAGCTTCACAGCCAGCCTCCCTCGCCTTCCCCACCGCGCGGCGGGACCTTTCTTCGTTTGCTGTTATAAACCCGCCACGGCCCAGCGCCAATGGCATCCGCGCGCCTCGACATTCCGCGGCCGAACGCCGACGCTCAAGAATATACGCTGGCGCCGTCGCCGGTTATGATGGAGGCGCTCTTTTGGGAAAGATTGGAGGCGGCGCTTGCAGCCCATTTACGATCCGCGCCTTGGCGATGTCGAAGCCGACTCGTCCAGCCCCAAGAAGCGCTCGCTGCTCAGGCTCGCGGGCTCGCTTCTGGCCGAGATCAGCCTGCCGAAGCTCGTCGCCGCCTGGTTTCTGCTGATCGGCCTGCCCGGTCTTCTGCTTGGTCTGGCGCCCATCCTGGCGTCGATCTGGCTTGGTCAGCTCTTCGGCCAGGTCATGGCCTTTCAGGTCGAGATCTGGTCGGCGTTGGTCCTGGCGGCGCTCGTCGCCTTGGCGCTTCTTTCGTCGCGCCGGCTGTTCCGTCTGGCCGAGCACAGTTTCTGGTCGCTGAACGCGCTCGCGGTCCAGCCTTTCTACGCAATGTGCCGCGAGACGCTGCGCCAGCTGGTCGAAGGCAGGCTCGCGCCGGGAAGCGCAAGACTGCCGATGGCGCGTTCGGCCGCCGCCCTGGCAGCGGGCCTGCTGATCAGCGGCGTCGCGTTGCTGGCTCTGGCGAAGGTCTGGCCAGCGACGCTTTTCATCGGCGACCTCGGCATGCTGGACGCGCCGCGGCGGTTGGCGCGGTCGGCTTTCGCCAATAGCGCCGCCTTGGTCGGCGCCTATGTCGCCGTCGCCGCGCTCGGCTGGGGCGTCGCCGACGCGACCATGGACCAGCCCCGCGATCTCGAAGATTTCGACCCGCCGCCGGCGGAGGGCGACATCTGGCGCATAGTCCACCTCTCGGACATTCACGTCGTCGGCGAGCGTTACGGATTCCGCATCGAAAGCGGCCGGGCGGGGCCGCGCGGCAACGAGCGGTTGAAGCAGGTTTTCGAGCGGCTCGAGACCCTGCACGCGCAA